>JAESSQ010000017.1 GCA_016764035.1 Gammaproteobacteria bacterium | reverse complement strand
TAAAATATCAATTTGCATAATTCTTATAATATTAACCAATTCGTTATCTGTCATTTTTTCAGTACGAATCCAGTGATCAACATATAATTTATATTGCTGACTAATTAAATCTTCTTCTTCAAGATCTGCGAATGCAAATATTTCAAATTTATCTTTATTATGATTAGCAAGTATAGGTAGCAAACAATTTTGTATTGAATGGTTGTTTAGATCAGGAGAAACATAACCTATTTTTAAACGCGCACCAGCGTTTTTCGTACTCTCAGGGTATCGTGCTATCAACTGCTGAAAAGCCTCTAATGCTTTTTTATATGCACGCGATACATAATTAGCTTCACCTAACCAATATTGCGCATTATCTGCGTATTTACTATCAGGATAGGTTTTTTTAAAACTCTCAAAGGCAGTAATTGACTGTTTATATTGTCCTTCTTTTAATAAGGCAAAAGCTTTTGAATACACTTGCTGACCATCACTATTACCTGCAACAGAAACTGGCACTACCTTCTTGTTCATCGAACTATTAGGTGGCGGTACAGGCGAAGACGTTTTCACACGACCACGGCCACCCGTCTCAACATTATTTATACGTCGATCGATATCGAGGTATAAATTACGCTGGCGTTGCTTCATGCTGTCAAGTTCATATTCCTGCTGTTCAACTTGCTCACGTAGTGCCGCAATCTCTTCTTGCAATGACTGCACAGTTTGCATCTGCCCGCGTAAAACATTGGCATTCAACATACGTTCAATCCGCTGAATACGCTGTTTATCACTCAAGCCATCCAGGCTACTATCAACCGCAATGGCCGTACCACTGGATAACATCGCACAAACAAAACCGACTTTTACTATGTTAAATGTTTTTAGTTTTTGCATCATGATTACAGGTATCGTATTTTTTATTAACAATGTTTTATTCAAACTTACAACTTATTGATAAACCAATTCTACGCGACGATTCAAGCTCATTGATTCGTCATCGTGTCCAAATGATACGGGTTTTTCTTCACCATAACTAACAATAGATATCTGATTATTTGCTGCGCCTTCGTATAACATTATCTGTTTAACTGACTGCGCACGTTTTTCCGCTAAAGCAATATTATACTCACGTGTGCCTCTCTCATCCGCATGTCCTTCGAGTTGAACACTTGCATTAGCGTTAAACGAAAGATAGCGCCCATGGTGTTTAACTAACTCAATATAATCATCGGCAACGGTATTGCTATCAAAAGAGAAATACACAATCTTCTCTGACAATACATTCGCTGCATCGTTAATTGCGCCTTCTTCGTATGAAACTAGCTTGCCTTCTTCAAGCGCAGTTCCGCCAATTCCATCACCTGAACCTATACCACCAGCGGTTGCACCACTTGCATCATTTACAGTGTCATCTGCGGCAGTTTCTTCATCCGGTTTTATTCTGTCACCACAAGCAGTCAGCGCAAACGCCAGTACAGATATCATTAAAATTTTGTTCATCGAGAAAACCTCATTGTTATTTTCTTTAGATTATTATATGTTGTAGTTATATTTGTTATAGCAATTGATAAATACTTATTTCTTCTCATTTATTATCAACCGACTAATAGCGAACAGCCGACCAGGAAGGCTCTCTAACTTCACCTGCAGTAAAGGCAAGGCGTTGTTTCTGTCGGCCATCGACGGATACCGCAGCAAGCACAGCCTGCTTTTTTTCCTGTGAAGCAAATAAAATCATACTGTTATTTGGCGCATACTCAGGTGACTCGTCGAGAGGGCCATCGGTTAATATTCTTGATGATTTTGTTGCCAATTCTAAAACCGCTATTCTATAAGTATTTCCTTCACCATGCCCATAGGCAACATATTTACCGTCTGCTGAAACGCTAGCACTGGCATTATATCTACCCTCATAGGTTAGGCGTTCTGGTTTAGAAGCCCGGCTAGCCGACTGTTTATAAAGTTGTGGCTTACCACTACGACTCGATGTATAAATAATAGATTTACCATCAGTCGTCCATACCGCTTCGGTATCGATTGCCCAGTGATTGGTCACACGCTGCAATCGCTTATTCGCCAGGTTCAAAATATAGATCTCAGGGTTTCCGTCCTTGGACAGCGTCAACGCCAGTTTTTTACCATCCGGTGACCACGCAGGCGAGCCGTTTAAACCCGGAAACTTTGAACGACTCTTACGCAAACCGGTTCGTATATTATGGGTATAAATTTCGGCCTGGCCACTCTCAAAAGAAACATAAGCCAATTGCGAACCATCAGGCGACCACGCTGGCGACATGATAGGTTGCTCAGATGTCAGTAAAGTTTGTGGGTTATAACCATCCGTGTCAGATACCTGCAGCCTTGAGATAGTACCCGACTTACTGCGTACCGATGTCACATAGGTAATACGTGTGCTGAAAGCGCCAGGAAGCCCCGTTATGTGGCTAAAAACGTAATCGCTTATCTGGTGCGAAATCGTACGCAAGGTGTCTTTGGTTGCCGTGAAACTGTAACCCAACACTTGCTTTGCTTTTAATATATCGATTAAACGAAATTGCACATTATATGTACCATCAACTTTTTTCGTGACGCTACCCATCACAATGTGATCCATGCCGGCAATACGCCACGTCTTATAATGCACATCGGCAAGCTGCTGTGGACGCGCGATTAAATCTTTTTCAGCGACTGGCGAAAATTGTCCGCTTCGTGCTAAATCAGAGGTGACAATAGCAGAAACATCACCATGCTTCACTTTAGCACCGCCCTTCCACTGAAAAGGAATAACCGCAATGGGCAGTGCGCCTTCAACACCTTCGGTGATATCGATTTTTAATACGGCTTGTGCCACCGAGGTAAAACACAAGATCATTAATCCCATAAGTATTTTTTTCATTATATATAAATTTTTTATCTTATTAACATTGCTAAATTGTCTAGTAATAAATTATACAAATCAAAGCTAAACACGTGGTTTAAATTTAAAATAAATTTCTCTGTCGAACAGTTCAGGATCTGGCGGTAACGGCAATGGCGAAGCTTTACGCACGGCCCGTTCAACCGACCGCTGGAACGCGTTATCACTGGCGCACGATTGTACGCGAACATCAATCACATCACCTGTCATTGTCTGCCTCACAATAACCTCGCAACTTTGCCCCGAGGTAGTCGATACTGGACGCAACCAGTTATCTTCAACTTTCTTGGCAATATCCAGCACATACTGCTCTCGTTGCGTCTGCAACCTGGCTGCACGTGCCTCCTGT
>JAESSQ010000191.1 GCA_016764035.1 Gammaproteobacteria bacterium | reverse complement strand
AGAAGGCTGGCGGGAAAGTTGGCTTTTTAAACCAGACAGAATATAAGAATTATGAAACAGGTGCTTCACATTCACCGTCTGATGGAAAGTGCAATTTTCTTAAAATGGCAAAGCCTATAGGTCATCTTATTGCGTACAGTGAAGGTCATTTTGTTGATGGGGAAAACTATGAAAGAACTGTTGTAAAGGTTAGAAATCGGGACCGGTGGAATGATTTGGTTAAATTAAATAAATTTACCATTAGGCAGCTTTCATGTGGCCATTTAACCAAAGAGTACTACCAGGCGATTGATCTTGAAGGTAAGGTCGTTATCGAGGGATGTGACTTACCTACAACCTTAAAAATGGCACATAACAATGCACTCCACACGGACGGAAATTCCGCTGCGCTCCATTGCCGCCGGTGAGTGCGACGTTAGCTATCAAGGAAAGTTATGAGCGTAGAATCCAGACAAAAAGAAGTTGCACGCTACAGAAAGGAAATTGCCGACCTTCAAAAGAAAGACGCCGATGAAGCAAAAAAGGAAGTCTCTAAAGCAAAAGAAGCAGATAGAACGTCTAAGTCATTAAGCACAACAAGAAGTGAAGGAACTGCTAGAAGCTACCAAACAAAGCTAATTCGCTTAAGCCATGACATCTCTAAAATATCATTAAAACGTGCTGATATTTCAAAAAAGATAGCTAACAAAATGACTTCTCTACACCGTTCAGAACAGTACTTATCTAAAGAGCAGGAAACTGAACGTAAGAAGATAACTACTGCTGAGAAAAGAAGAGAAAGTGAACAGTTAACGCATCAGAGAAGAATTACAAGCGAACTACGACTACAAAAGCAATTGTCCACGAAACATGAGACTACAACTATTTCTAATCAATCAAATGTAAAGCATGATGTATTTATATCTCATGCTAGCGAAGACAAGGATAGTTTTGTTCGTCCATTGGCGACAGAATTAACAAGTTTAGGTTTTGATGTATGGTACGACGAAAGCACATTAAAAGTCGGCGATAGTCTTAGGCAAAAAATCGACCAAGGTCTAGCCGCATCAAGATATGGTGTTGTTGTATTATCAGAATCATTTTTTGCAAAAAACTGGCCACAATATGAATTAAACGGACTTGTAGCTAAAGAAATGCATGGCGGCAAAGTTATATTACCAATATGGCACAAGGTATCTAAAGATGAAGTGCTTAGCTTCAGCCCAACATTAGCAGACAAGGTTGCATTAAATACAGCAATTTCAAGTGTTGCTGAAATTGCTAAACAACTTGCGGAAGTGTAAATGATGATAGCTAACAAATCGTTCAACGCCGGCCGTTTTATACAGAGTAGAGCGAAGCGGCGCGGCGTATAAAACGGCCGGTTAACTCAAGCGTTAGACACACGTGAGATAATACATGGAACTAAAATTCACTGAAAATCTATTCTCACTAAATCAGGACGATGTCGTCACTAAAAAAAATTTATATGACCTGATTCAATTTTCAAAAGTAAAGGGCTCTGAATATTGGGCAGGCGATTCAAACATTATTAATAATACGCCTCAACAAGGCATTAATTGGATAGGTGATTTACCAGATACTAAAGGCGTGTTAATAAAAACTCGTCCTGGTTCATACGTGGAAGATGGCTGGTCTGATGATAGCCATAACTCTTATCATTATTCATTCAAAGCTAGAAATAATGTAATTTCATATACAGAAAAGGCCAATCAAGTTTTAATAAGCCAACCGCAACATTTGTATCCAATTTTTCTTTTTACAGAATCTGGTAGTGATTGGATATTTAGAGGAGCGTTTTCTGTATCTACAATCGAAGATACATATGTTGTACTTTCCCGCTATTTACCCAATTTAATAGCTGAACCAACTGATGAATATAATAAAAATCAACATTCTGAGGGTTCCAAAAAATATGTTACACATTTAATGGCAGAAAGAAACAGCGCTATTGTAAAAGAGGTAAAACAATCACGAGAATGGGTCTGTGACATATGTAACACTATATTCAAAGATACATACGGAGTTAAATACATAGAGGCTCATCACAAGATACCTATTAGCACTTATTCTTCCCAACATGAAGTAAAGGTTGATGACTTCACCTTACTATGCCCGAACTGCCATAAAGCCGTACATATATACATGAGAAAAGATGGTATTGAGTATGATGAAATACACAATATACTCAAGGTAAAAAATGCCTAAAAATGTATGAACGAGACATGGGGTCTCTTTAATTAAACTGTTATGCTTAAAAAAAATAATTTGACACGCCGAACTATAAATACTACTATTTCTACTCCTTTTACTATTTTGGAGAAAGTGTCATGGCGTCAATACAAGTCGACTTCGACGTTTTTAAAGAACTCACAGCTAGACGCACTTCCGAGTCAATGACCGAAAATGATGTGATTCGTGAGCTTTTAGGTATAAATAAAACAAATAAAGACCCAATAGCAGCTTTATTTAGCGAGCAGCCCTGGGTATGCAAAGGCACGTCATTTCCACATGGCGCAGAATTTAGAGCAACATACAAAGGTAAGTTACATGAAGGTAAAGTTGTAAATGGTGCTTTAGAAGTCAACGGCAAAAGGCACTCATCACCATCATCGGCAGCTGTAGCAATTACGGGGAGCCCTGTAAATGGCTGGAGGTTTTGGGAGTGCTCATTGCCAAATTCTAATAATTGGAGGCTCATAGCTAATATGAGAACTTAATATGAATATTAGAAATTGCCAAATCAAGTTTAGATGCACTATGACATGGGACACTTTAATAGAGACCAGTGAAGCTAGTATTAAATACTGCATAGAATGTGACAGAGGCGTCCATTATTGTAATGATGAAGGTGATTTAGAGCATGCTCTAAAACAAGATTGGTGTGTAGCTATGCATGTAAAAGATGACGAAGATGAAAATATTACACATCAGCTACTTGGTGACATTATCATGCCTTTGTATGAAAAAGCATAACAATACGCTGCCGCTGAGCTAGGTCGTTATGTTTAAAAAAATATGAAATGCCGTGGTTGTGACAAAGACAAGAAGTTAGTTAAATCTCATATTATTCCGGAGTCTTTTTTCAGAGGACTGCGAGGAGAAAAAGAGTCCGCTAAAATTCTTTCTAATAGAAAAGACTTTCATCCTAAAAGATCGCCGATTGGAATATATGACACGGAAATATTATGTCAAGATTGTGAAGAAATTTTCCAAAACTATGATGATTATGGTCATAGTTTATTAATTAAAAATGAAGAATCACTAGAGAAGCTGATACATAATGGCAAACTGGTTGCGTATCGTGCAAACGATATAGATTATGACTTACTTAAATTATTTTTATAAGCATTTTATGGCGCGCTTCGATTTCAAGCCATTATTTTTACATAGGTGTTCATCTGGGCAAACTTGAAGACTATGCTAAACAATTAATATGGAATAAAAATCCTGGAAACAAACATGATTTTTCGTTCATTTTAGGAAAGTTTGATGGTGATGATGCCGACCGCACTATATTAAATCCACACACGGAAAGATGGTTCAATATTAGGTATTATCGCTTTTATTTGTATGGGTACGTTTTGTACATTAAATCAGACTCACAAAAAACGCCGGTAGAATGGGAGAAATTTATTCCTAATGATGATAATTTAATGATTATATCTAGAGGATTGATGGAATCATCAAAAGAATACCCTTTATTAGTTACAGCGGCAAAAATGCATGCAAAAACATAACAAGTCATTCAGCTTGACCGTTTTATACGCCGGGAGTTTCACTCTGCTCTGTATAAAACGGCCAGTTAATTCAAACGTTGATATGACTTTCCGCTGTCAATAGCCAAGCCGATCTCCTTCCAAATATT
>JAESSQ010000190.1 GCA_016764035.1 Gammaproteobacteria bacterium | reverse complement strand
GCAGTGGTTGGTGGCACTGGTTGGTGTTTAATATCGATAAGTCTGTCGATGGTGTGGCAACAAGTGCCAGTAATAAATCGATGCCAGCCGGTGCCATAGAAAGCATTACAAGTTATGGTTCGCCAGGTTTTGGTGATGCCTGTCCGCCAAAAGGCGATAAAGCGCATCGCTATATTTTTACTGTGTATGCGCTGGATACGCTGAAGATAACTCAGGGCGCTGATGCCAGACCAGAATTGATAGGATTTTTTATAAATAGTCATGCCATCGCCAGGGCGAGTATCATGGCTTATTACGGTCGTAAATGACCATCGTTAAGTCGATTACAAAAAAGAGCACACCATGAAAAACGCAAAAACACTCTACGATAAATTATGGGACGATCATGTGGTTCGCACCGAAGAAGATGGTACCGCTTTATTGTATATAGACCGTCATCTAGTACACGAAGTAACGTCGCCTCAGGCGTTTGAAGGACTACGTATCGCAAATCGTCAGCCATGGCGCAGCAGTTCAATCCTTGCGGTGCCGGATCATAATGTGCCGACCACGGATCGTCGACTGGGTATAACCGATCCGGTGGCAAAATTACAGGTCGAAACATTAGATAATAATTGTAAAGAATTTGGCTTAACGGAGTTCACCATGTCGGATATCCGCCAGGGTATCGTGCATGTTATTGGCCCTGAACAAGGAGCAACGCTGCCAGGGATGACCGTGGTCTGTGGCGATTCACATACCTCGACACATGGTGCATTTGGTGCATTGGCTTTCGGTATAGGTACTTCAGAAGTTGAACATGTATTGGCCACGCAATGTTTAATGCAAAACAAAAGTTTAAACATGCTGGTCTCTGTCGACGGAGACGTGCAAGCAGGCGTGACAGCAAAAGATATCGTACTAGCGATTATCGGTAAAATCGGAACCGCTGGTGGTACTGGTTATGCGATAGAGTTTGGCGGTGATGCGATTCGCGCATTATCTATCGAAGGACGCATGACAGTTTGTAACATGGCGATTGAAGCAGGCGCGCGCGCGGGCATGGTCGCTGTCGATGCCACGACCATTGAATACGTACAAGACCGTCCATATTCCCCGACGGGTGAAACAATGAAGCAGGCGCAAGCTTACTGGTTGACCTTGCATAGTGATGAAGGCGCACACTTTGACAAGGTAATACGTTTAAATGCTGCGGATATTTTGCCACAGGTTACCTGGGGTACATCGCCGGAAATGGTAGTAGCTATCGATTCTGTGGTGCCAAATCCAGATGAAGAAAGCGACAAAGTTAAAGCCGATGGCATGCGTAAAGCTTTGACGTACATGGGTTTAAAAGCAGGTACGCCGATAAATGAAATAGCTTTAGACAAAGTGTTTATTGGTTCATGTACCAATTCACGTATAGAAGATTTACGTGCGGCGGCACAGGTCGCTCAAGGCAATAAAGTAGCTGATAACATAAAACTTGCTATGGTCGTGCCCGGCTCGGGTCTGGTCAAAAAACAGGCGGAAGAAGAAGGTCTGGATAAGATATTTATCAACGCTGGGTTTGAGTGGCGTGAACCTGGTTGCTCGATGTGCCTGGCGATGAATGCCGATCGGCTCGAAGCTGGTGAACGTTGTGCCTCAACATCGAATCGAAATTTTGAAGGTCGACAGGGGCAGGGTGGGCGTACCCATCTAGTGAGTCCAGCGATGGCAGCTGCTGCAGCGATTAACGGTCGATTCACTGATATAAATAAATTAACTTAAAAGAGTCTTGAGTATGAATAATAAAATATTAATCACCGTTGTTCTAATGTCGGGTGTACTTTCAGCATGTAATGTTAAAGAGGCAGGTGATTCAGTTCAAGAAGTTACCCAAAACATTGTGGAAGGGGTTAAAGAGGTTCCTGCAGCGTTAGGTAAGGCTTCTAACAAAGTGGAAGATGATTTAAGGAATTAATACTATGCAAGCATTTACCCAACATAGCGGAATAGTCGCGCCATTAGATCGACCGAATGTCGATACCGATGCCATTATTCCAAAGCAATTTTTAAAGTCGATTAAACGTTCGGGTTTTGGTCCGAATGCGTTTGATGATTGGCGTTACCTGGATGAAGGCGGTCCGGAGATTGACAACGCTGGCCGTAAAACAAATCCAGATTTTATTTTAAATCAACCGCCTTATGATGAATCGACTATCTTACTCGCCCGTGAAAATTTCGGTTGTGGTTCCTCGCGTGAGCATGCGGTATGGGCATTAGAAGATTTTGGATTTCGCGCAGTCATAGCGCCCAGTTTTGCCGATATCTTTTATAACAACAGTTTCAAAAATGGTCTGTTGCCTATTGTATTGGACGCAGATATTGTTGATGATTTATTTCAACGTGTCAGTGCTGTTTCAGGTTTTCAATTATCAATTAATCTTGAAGCGCAAACTGTCAGTGTCGAGGACGAAGCGATAGCAAGTTTTGACATTGATGCTTTTCGTAAACACTGTTTGTTAAATGGTCTGGATGATATCGCGTTAACCCTGAAGCATGCCGATGAGATAACGTGTTACGAAGAAAAAAGAAAACAGACTGCGCCGTGGTTGTATTAGCTTTAAAAAATTGAACCGCAGAGACGCAAAGGCGCAGAGGTTTTCTTGTGTGGGTTTCACGCATACAATATTAAAATGTTTCTCTCTGTGCGCTCTGTGGTTAAGTTTTTTTGGTAATAAAAATAACGTTAAAGGTTAGCGTATAATTAGCGCCCGTTTTGTGGCTTTGTATATAAGAGAGAAACATGAGTTTAAAAATTGCAGTGATGCCCGGTGATGGTATTGGTATAGAAATAGTCGCTGAAGCGGTTAAGATTTTGCAACATTATAATAGTAGCGGTCGTCTTGCTACCGAGATGACCGAAGCGCCAGTAGGTGGTGCCGGTTATGATGCCGCTGGCAAACCCTTGCCTGACGAAACCCTGGCATTAGCACGATCTTCGGATGCCATTTTGTTTGGTGCCATCGGTGGTCCACAATATGATGGTCTGGCCCGTGAACTGCGTCCTGAACGTGGTTTGCTTGCGCTGCGTTCTGAACTTGGCCTGTTCGCTAATTTACGTCCGGCTATTTTATATCCGCAACTGGCAGACGCATCTTCTCTAAAACCAGAAGTAGTCGCAGGTTTGGATATCATGATTGTTCGTGAGTTAACGGGCGGCATTTATTTTGGTGAACCTCGTGGCATCGAAACACTTGCGTCAGGTGAGCGCCAAGGTTTTAATACGCTGGTTTACAAGGAGAGTGAAATTGATCCTATAAGCCGTGTTGCTTTTGATATTGCGATGAAACGTGGCAAACGTTTATGTTCAGTAGATAAAGCTAACGTGCTGGAAGTATCCGAACTGTGGCGTGAAGTCGTTACCAAAAACGCCAGTGCCTACCCTGAAGTCGAACTCAGTCATATGTACGTT
>JAESSQ010000189.1 GCA_016764035.1 Gammaproteobacteria bacterium | reverse complement strand
TTACGTGACCCACGTAAATTTGGTTGCGTATTATGGGCCGAAGGCGCTGTTAACGAACATCGATTAATAAAAAATTTAGGCCCCGAGCCGCTAGACGATAGCTTCACGGCACACTATCTGCATGACATCGCACGCAAAAGAACATGCTCTATCAAAGCCTTCATTATGAACAGTCATATCGTCGTCGGTGTCGGCAACATCTACGCCAGTGAGGCACTGTTCAAGTCAGGCATAAACCCCAAACGAAAAGCGGGGAAAATATCTCTACTGAGCATGCAAAGACTTGTCGAAGCTATAAAACAAACCTTAATCGCCGCGATTAACCAAGGCGGCACGACGCTTCGTGACTTTACCGGCACCAACGGTCAACCCGGATACTTTGCTCAGAAGCTTCTGGTATATGGTAGAAAGGGTGAAAACTGCTCACAGTGTGGACAAGCAATAAAGCAATTTATGCAGCAAGCGCGTTCAACTTTTTATTGCAGCAAGTGCCAAAAATAATATCCTTTTACTCACAGGACTAATTCTTAGAGCCCAATTATGACTTCAATAGGCACACCATTATCCAATACCGCCACAAAAGTTTTATTCTGCGGTGGCGGCGAACTCGGCAAAGAAGTTGTTATCGAATTACAACGCTTAGGTGTCGAAGTCATCGTGGTTGATCGATACAAAAATGCACCTGCTATGCAGGTTGCGCATCGCTCTCATGTCATATCTATGCTTGATGGTGACGCATTACGAAAAATTATTGAATCAGAAAAACCTGATTATATCGTTCCAGAAATCGAAGCCATTGCTACCGATACCCTGGTAGAACTCGAAGATGAAGGCTTTACTGTTATTCCTACCGCACGGGCGGCCAAACTCACAATGAACCGTGAAGGCATACGACGGCTCGCGGCAGAAGAACTTGGCATCCCCACATCAGCCTATCAATTTGCAACCACACGTGACGAGTTTGACGCGGCCATACACAAGATTGGTATACCTTGTGTCATCAAGCCAATAATGAGCTCTTCTGGCAAGGGCCAAAGCACGATAAAAACCAAAGCTGATATAGATACCGCCTGGAACTACGCACAACAGGGCGGTCGTACAGGTGCCGGAAAAGTTATCATCGAAGGTTTTATTGATTTCGATTATGAAATAACACAATTAACCGTACGCCATATTGACGGCACCTGTTTTTGTGAACCTATTGGTCATGTACAGATTGATGGTGATTATCGCCAATCATGGCAACCTCAACCCATGTCAGAGACAGCCATAAAAAAATCACGTGAGATTGCTTCTGCCGTTACCGAGGCATTGGGTGGACGCGGTATATTTGGTGTAGAGTTATTCATCAAAGGCGAAAACGTTATCTTTAGCGAGGTATCTCCCCGGCCACACGACACTGGCATGGTGACGATGATTTCTCAAGACCTATCGCAATTTGAATTACATGCACGTGCCATATTGGGCTTGCCGATACCCAACATTCACTTTCACGGTCCAAGTGCCAGTAGCGTTATTCTAGTCAATGGTGATTCAAATCACGTTACCTTTAGCAATATAGGTGATGCCATGAAAGCACCTGATACAAAAATTCGTCTATTCGGCAAACCGGAAGTAAAAGGCCAGCGTCGTATGGGCGTAGCTCTAGCGAGAGCGAACACCGTCAGTCAGGCAAAAGAAAAAGCCATGCATGCCTCCGATACAATCACAATAAAACTATAAGACCAACCAGGTATCACATGAAATTATTTATAAAATTTATTTTTTTTAGCATGTTATTTATTAGCACCAATAGCTATTCGACAGAAATAACACCTTTACTTGGTTTTCGCGCTGGCGGTGAATTTAAAGACACCGATACCAACCAAAAACATACCGTAGATGGTTCTGAATCATACGGTTTTATCGTTAGTTTTCCTTATGAATACAAGAAACACATCGAAATATACTATAGCCACCAATCGTCAAAACTGACCTCAGTCAATGTTAACCTTCCCTCCACAACAGGCAATGTAAACATACCACTAACTATCGACTATTTACATATCGGTGGCACAGCGCCAATATCAGAGTATAACGATTTAAAAACATTCGTCAGTGGTGGGCTCGGTTTTACATACTTAAGTCCAGACTTATCTGGTTTACAATCCGACCTACGGGCATCGTTCAGTATCGGTGTTGGCCTAAAATGGCCGCTAACAGAAAACCTGGCAATACGATTAGAGACCCGCGCATTAGCCACCTTATTTAATAGCAACTCTGCCTTATTTTGTAATGGCGGTTGTTCATTAACGATAAACGGTAGTTTATTTATTCAAGCTGAAGTATTTGCTGGCTTGGCATTCAAGTTTTAATTGCACGCACGTCTTCTCTACTAGAAGCACCTTTAAAAATATTTCTTACATAAAAAAAGCACTCTTAAAGAGTGCTTTTTTTATGTTTGACTGCTTACTTTTAAAAGGTATATACCAGTGTTGTTGCAATCTCAGTATCGGTTTCATCTACACCTGCGGGCGTTTCTGACTTGTTTCTTATCGTGTAGGTAAATTTCAACGCCAATGTACTGTTAATATTAGCCTGTACGCCTGTAATAGACTCCGTCGAGGTAATTTCCTCACCTATATCAAAACTTAAGTCCTGAGTGAATTTTGAATTTGACGTAATTTGCCACCAATATTTACCCGCCAATCTTACAAGCGCTTCATCATCAGACTTGCCGCCATCAACTTTAAAAAACCTTATCCCTGGACCGATTTCCAAATCAAGCTCCATATCTTCCTGTTTAATAACTTTTCGTCCATAACCAACAGAAACCGTATCTTCATATTCAAAGCCACTAAAACGATCTTTTTGTAACTTAACTAAACCAAAGACATAATCATATTCGTTAAATTTATAGTCAGATTTTCCAGACAACTCATAACGTTCTGCAGAAACAGCATTATTACCAGCAGCATCCGCTGACTCCGTACCATAACCTTCAGCATGTCCAGTGTGACGCCACTTATCAACCTCGTACGTAACATCGGCTTTTAAAGCAGCGGTCTGTGTTTCGGTATTACCTGTGGTGCGGATAAAACCAAATTCAACGGCACTTGTCCATGGTGATTTTTCTGCGGTTTTTTCTTCTTCAGCCAATGTATTACCAGATACCAACAATGCGCTGGTAAGTAATATGACATTGTAATTATTCTTCATTCTTTTTTCCTATATTTAATTTATACAAAAAATACCAAGTCGCGATAAATAAATTATTTATCGCGACTTGGTTTCAACACTATTATTACAAGATTGGATTATTGCAACATGACAATGTTACAACAAATTTATGCTGCTTTATCTTGATGAATATCCATCTGAGGATATGGAATAGAAATGCCTTCTGCATCAAAGGTTAATTTTATTTTTTCATGCACGTCACCATAGACACCCCAATAATCAGATGTTTTACACCATGGACGAACATTGAAATTAACACTGCTATCAGCAAGTTCGCAAACGGCTATCGTTGGCGCTGGGTCTGCAAAAATACGCTCATCTTCACTTAGAATGCGACCGATTATTTTTTTAGCTTTTAACAAATCATCGTCATAGCCAATACCAAAAACCATATCGACCCTACGTGTATCGCGTCGTGAGTTATTGGTAATGGTTCCACCATAGACCGCACCATTAGGAATAATTATTTCACGGTTATCGGGGGTGCGCATGGTTATACTAAATATACCTATCTGTTCTACCACGCCTGACACACCGCCGGCTTCAATAAAATCACCATCACGAAATGGACGGAAGATAATCAGCATGACGCCTGACGCTAAATTTTGTAGTGTACCTTGCAATGCCAAACCTATTGCTAAACCAGCGGCACCAATCAAAGCAATCATTGATGTCGTATCGACACCAAGTTGGTCTAGTGCTGCGATAACAATAAATAATAACAAAATGGTGTTTATTATCGAGCCGATAAAATTAACAAGTATCTTATCAACGTTAGCCTTTAACATAAGTTTCTTGGCATCGTTAACCAGAACTTTAACGATGAATTTACCAATAATAAATATAGCTAACGCCATCACTATGTTTATTGCCCATGGCACGATGTAAACTTCTACTAACTGTTGAATATCGATATCATCTAACATTTTTTTCTCCCTTTGATTGATAGTTAAAAAGCTTCTATAAAAATAGAACGCTCTTTATAAGTCTGATTTTAATTCTTATTTGTAACTTATTGTAATTCCCAGTATATCTTTACCCAACAAAATGCTAACTAATTTTTTATCAGGCGAAGCGCATAATAACACAGAAATAATAATTTCAACTTTATCGCATCAGGATAAAACTCGAATTAACGTTAGGTCTTTTCCGTCATTTACTGAAAATAGGTAGATTTTACTGATTTATAGCAACTTGTACTACAATTAACAAAAGCAACATAACTGTTTGTACATTTATGATTCACGACATCCCAAGCATTTCTGAAAGACGACAATCGCCTCGCTATAGCCTAAAGCTCGCGATAGAACTGGTTTTGCCTGATAACAGCATACTGAACGTCACCACACGAAACATTTCTGGCTCGGGTTTACAAATTGTATGTGACCGTTGGGCAACCGAAGCGATTGAACCTCGTGGAATTCAAAACCACGCACTTAGCGATTTAAGGTTAAAAGTCATAACTGACTTATCCGTGGCAGGCGAGACAAAGAAACTCTATGCAAACTGCCGCATTATGTCAGCACAAAGAATGTCTCAAGACGAATTTATTTTAAACTTAGCCTTCATCGATTTTGACAACGGCACCGAAAAAAATCTAGATGCGTTTTTCAACCAGCATGTTCAAAAAAAAACGCTACTTAGTGCTGTGGTTTAATACGGTAGATATTACTTATCCTATTTATCGGTTTCTAAACCAGACTCGACTAACCACAACAGCTACGGAAGTTGCGTATCTCCCATCAAGAACGATCAATCTCACGCGCAGCACCACGTCCTTCATTAATACCCCAAACAACTAATGACTGGCCACGACGACAATCACCGGCAGCAAATACACCATCTACATTTGTCGTGTAATTGTCATGTTCTGCCTGATAATTCGACCGCGCATCGTAATCGATATTAACCACATCACTAACGTAATGCTCAGGCCCTAAGAACCCCATTGAAAGCAATACCAAGTCAGCTTCCCAAACTTTTTCAGTACCTGCAACTTCTTCCATATTCCATCGACCATCGACTTTCGTCCACTGTACCTCAACGATTTTCACACCAGCAACATTACCGTTACCGTCATCGACGAACTCTTTGGTAAGAATTTGATACTCACGCGGGTCGCGACCAAAACGTTCAGTGCTTTCTTCATGACCATAATCAACACGATGAATAAGTGGCCATAAAGGCCAGGGGTTATCTTCAGCACGCTCTTCTGGTGACTGTGGTAATAATTCAAAATTAACCATTGATTTACAGCCATGACGCAAAGATGTACCAATGCAATCGGTACCGGTATCACCACCACCAATAACGATCACATTTTTATCTTTTGCAGATATGTAATTACCGTCATTGTGTTCAGAATCTAACAGACTTTTTGTATTTGCCGTTAAAAATTCCATAGCAAAATGGACACCTTTTAACTCACGTCCTGGGGCCTCCAAATTACGCGCCTTGGTCGCGCCCGTGGTAAACAATAAGGCATCATTTTCTTTATGCAATGCTTTAACATCAACGGCCGTTCTACCTTCAGGCATGTCGCCGCTGCCACCAACATCGGCATTGGTAACGAAGCTGACACCTTCTTCTTTTAACAAATCAACACGACGCTGCACAACATCTTTACCGAGCTTCATATTAGGAATACCGTACATCATCAAACCACCAATACGATCAGCACGCTCATAAACGGTAACGCTATGGCCAGCCTTATTTAGCTGTGCTGCGGCAGCAAGACCAGCAGGACCTGAACCAACGATCGCTACTTTTTTACCGCTGCGATGTTCAGGTGGTTTTGCACTGATCCAGCCTTCAGCAAAACCTTTATCAACAATCGCGTTTTCAATATTTTTAATGGTAACCGCAGGATTAGTAATACCTAAAACGCAGGAACCTTCACATGGCGCAGGACATACCCGTCCAGTAAATTCCGGGAAATTGTTGGTTTTATGTAATCGGTTTAATGCAGTTTCCCATTGTTCGGTATAAACCAGATGATTCCATTCAGGGATTAGGTTATCTACCGGACAACCAGTTCCAGACTGGCAAAAAGGTACACCACAATCCATGCAGCGCGCACCTTGAATTTTAAGGTGTTCGATATCGTGTGTACCGGTAAAAATCTCACCGTAATCTTTTACCCGTAAACTAATCTCACGATAACTTTCTGTTTTACGCTTATACTCTTTAAAACCTGTCGCTTTACCCATTACGCTTTCTCTTAAATACTTTTTACTAACAGTTAACTACGATTGTCGTTGCCGTTAATTTCATCAACGACCCAACAACTACGCGACCGCCTGTTCTTCCTGTTTTTTCATTTCCAGTAATACACGCTTGTAATCAGTCGGCATAACTTTTACAAATTGATTAACCGTTTCTGACCAGTTATCCAGAATAACTTTGGCAACACTCGAATCAGTGTAGTTAAGATGATTTTCGATCAATGTTTTAAGTTCATTGATATCCTCTTCAACATCTACCGTTTCAAGCTCGACCATTCCCATGTTACATAATGGTGCAAACGTCTTATTCTTATCCCACACGTAAGCAACGCCACCACTCATACCCGCAGCGAAATTACGCCCCGTTTCACCAAGAACAACAACGCGTCCACCTGTCATGTATTCACAGCCGTGATCGCCGACACCTTCTACCACTGTTTTCGCACCACTGTTTCGCACACAAAAACGTTCGGCAGCGATACCTCTAAAGTAGGCCTCACCCGATGTTGCGCCATACAGAACCGTATTGCCGACAATAATATTTTCTTCGGCAATAAAGCTGCTGTTTTTTGATGGATAAACAATCAAACGGCCACCGGATAAACCTTTGCCCGCATAATCATTAGCATCACCTTCGAGCTCGATATTTACACCCTGATAAAGCCATGCACCCAGACTTTGCCCTGCTGAGCCGGTGAGTTTTATGTGTACCGTATTATCTGCTAGAGGTTTTCCTTGATGTGCTTTTGCCAGCTCGTGTGACAGCATAGTACCAACCACACGGTTGGTGTTGACCACAGGCAAATCCATGGAAACTACGTCGCCATTATCGATGGCTGGTTTTGCACGTTGAATAATTTCGTTGTCCAATGCTTTTTCTAAACCATGGTCTTGCGTTTTAGTGTGGTAAACCTCAACATCATCATGCGGCTTAACAGCTGGGGTTAATAATGCAGCCAGATCAATACCACTAGCTTTCCAGTGTTCGATTGCATTGTCGGCCTCTAAGACATCAACCCGGCCGATCATTTCGTTCACGCTTCTAAAACCAAGCGCAGCCATATGTTCGCGCATATCTTCAGCAACCATAAACAAATAATTCACCACATGCTCAGGTTTGCCTTTGAATTTTTTACGAAGTTCTTTATCTTGCGTAGCGATACCAACTGGGCACGTATTTAGATGACACTTGCGCATCATGATACAGCCCAGTGTTATTAACGGTGCGGTAGAAAAACCAAATTCTTCGGCGCCTAATAATGCAGCGATAGTGATGTCACGACCGGTTTTTAACTGACCGTCCGTTTGCACGACAACACGCGAACGCAAGTCATTCATCACCAGCGTCTGATGCGTTTCAGCAACACCTAACTCCCACGGTAGACCTGCATGTTTAACCGACGTCAACGGTGAAGCACCGGTACCGCCATCATGGCCGGCAATGACGATGTGATCAGAAAACGCTTTGGTAACACCTGCCGCAACCGTACCAACACCAATCTCTGATACCAGTTTGACGCTAATGCGCGCAGATGGATTCGAATTTTTAAGGTCGTGAATTAACTGTGCCAAATCTTCAATCGAATAGATATCATGATGCGGTGGCGGGCTAATCAAGCCTACACCCGGGGTCGAGTGACGAATACGTGCGATGGTCGCATCTACTTTTCCACCAGGCAACTC
>JAESSQ010000188.1 GCA_016764035.1 Gammaproteobacteria bacterium | reverse complement strand
TTACGGGAACATAAACACTTCCCATTACTCTTTGACCCACAGACCTCGGGTGGATTATTGGCGGCCATCCCAGCAAACAATGCAAACGCATGCCTGACTGAGCTACAGGAGCTAGGTTATAAGATCAGCGTTATTATTGGTGAAGTTACTAATGATGATACAAGTGTAGAAAATGTCACGTTAAAATCTAACAACACGCTATTTCAAACAGCGAATAAAAATGATGATATTACTAGATAACACAAATTGTAAACGGCACTATTTTATAAATTAATATACTGTGCTTGACGAAAGTTCATCTTGTTTTTTCTTACATTAAGACCATAAAAAAACAATTAATTGAATAGATAATTAAAGCTACTCGTTAAGAAATGATTTTGGGTAATAGTGGCCGGCTGGCTAAAGTACTTGCTACTTTAGTAGCCTGAATGTGGCTTACGTAACGCATCTGTATCCTTAACAGCGGAGAGAAATAATGCTGGTGCTATAATTGCTATTTGTGACTCCAAAGCGTACTGCATGACAAACTATCTACTTGACCTTCTACGCGACGCGGGACGACGCTTTGTGCCCTTTTTAGACTGGATTGGCGATCTCCGAAATCCGGAAATTTTGAGGGCTGACATTTTTGCTGGCGTAACCGTCGCTCTGGTGTTGATTCCTCAATCCATGGCCAATGCACAACTAGCAGGTTTACCACCGGAAGTCGGTTTATATTCCGCCTTTTTGATTCCCATTGTAGCGGCAATATTTGGTTCGTCACGGCAACTACAAAACGGCCCCGTCGCGATTATTTCGCTGATGTCGGCAGCCGCTCTGATTCCCCTGGGTTTGAGTACCGAAGAGTATATCGCCTACGCCGCTATGCTGGCCTTATTAGCTGGCGGAATGCAGCTTATTTTGGGATTTTTGCGTCTCGGTATTCTGGTGGATTTTTTGTCACATCCGGTGATAATCGGTTTTATCAGTGCAGCAGCGATTGTCATCAGCAGCCTTCAATTAGGAAAACTGTTTGGCATTGAAAATATCTCCGGAGAACATCTTTATCAGACGCTCTGGAATCTGATATTAGCCATTCCCGGACAATCACATTTACCAACCGTAATAATGGGTATGTCCTCATTACTGATGCTGGTTTTATTCAAAAAATTCGCACCGAAAAAACCGGGAATTCTCATTACTGTTGTTGTCACAACGTTGTTATCGTGGTGGTTGGGCTATGACCAGTTGGGCGGGAAAATCGTTGGTAATGTACCCGCCGGTTTGCCATCATTTATCATCCCAGGTATTCATCCGGAACATTTCGCCGCGTTATTATTACCCGCATTTATGATTGCCATATTGAGCTTCGTAGAAGCCTTTTCCATTGCCAAAGCGGTGGCCGCCAAGACCCGACAACGTCTGTCGGCCAACCAGGAAATGGTCGGTAAAGGTTTGGCCAACGTGGTTGCCGGATTCAGCCAGGGTTACGCTGTGTCCGGTTCATTTTCTCGCACGGCTGTTGCCTTTGACGCAGGTGCAAAAACGGGCTTTACCGCCATCGTTTCCGGTTTGCTGGTGGGTATCACACTGCTATATTTAACCCCCTTGTTGTACTACATCCCTATCGCCACATTGGCCGCTGTCATCATCGTAGCCGTTGTCGGCATGATTCATTTCGAGCCATTCAGTCATGCATGGAAAGTTCATCCACACGATGGTCTGGTAGCCCTTACTGTCTTTATCGGCACTTTGTTTTTTGCGCCGCATCTGGAATGGGGGATTTTCATTGGCGTGGGTTTGTCTATCGGTTTATATATCGCGCGTACCATGCGGCCACATTTTGCCGAAGTGGCGATGAGCGAGGATGGGACGCTACGTGACGCCAAATTGTTTCATTTGCAAACCAGCGAAACAATGGCCTTGTTTCGTTATGACGGCGACCTGTATTTTGCCAATGCCAGCCATCTGGAAAAAAAGTTACTCAATGCCATCGCTGACAAACCCAAACTTAAAGTCATTATTCTCGACCTGGAAGCGGTAGATCAAATCGATGTCACCGGAGAAGAAATGCTCAAGCACATGAGCGAAGGACTGAAGCTGGCCGGTATTCAGTTTTGTATTTCACGACCTAAATTCAATGTCATGGATATGCTCAAACGCTCCGGTTTAGTTGATGCCATTGGTGAAGAGCATTTCTTCGCTCGACGCCATGACGCGCTGACTATGATTAAGGAACGGTATGGGGACGATGTTGATATTGACCATTTGTTGGAGCATGAGCCACTATAGCATCAAGGAATTGGCTGTAGATGTATACCGGTTCAGTCCGACGTTATTCCAGGATAACAATAGGGTCTTTAACCAGAACAAAGTAAGTTCTGATTAACGCAACAACCGTCACCCCGCCGAAAGCTGAGGCCGAGAAGATTCAAATAACTCAACCCCGGCCTTCGCCGAGATGACAACATTATTTAAGGTTTCATTTGCTCCTTTAGAGAAGCACCACTATCCTTCGCATCGTCCACTGCATCCATGGAACTGTCCTTGGCGTCGTCCATCTCATCGCTATTCATCGTGCTATCCTTAACACTATCTACCATGTCACTGCCCTTTTCTTTCGCGGAGTCGTACATCTCTTTAGAACCATCAACTGCCTGGTCTGTAAGCTCTCCCGCTTTTTCCATAGCGTCGCTGCCCATATCTTTCATTTTATCCATCACACCTTGTTCTTCACCGGTGGCATTTGTTGTGTCGCTGTCCTGAGAACAGGCACCAAGTGCAAACGGTATAACCAGTAGTAGTACGTAAAGTTTCATAAAGAGTCCCTCAGTCATTTATTATTAATTACAAGAAGAGTAGCTATACTACACTCTTACTGAGCCGAATATTCATTCGGCCACAGATATCACACACCTAATAATTACTATGGATTTCACACCTTCATATCATTCAACAGATCTGCCCAGCCTTGTTTTTCCGCTTCTTGTGTAAATAACGCAGCACGCTGTTTGCATTGTTGCGTTAGATTTCTTACGTATTCTAGTTCAGCTTCGGCCTTCAATAAAAGCTTTCGCAGTGCAGCAGTATCTTGTACCGGAAAATAGCCGGCATAATCATCACCTAACAAACCTACCGACCCATCTATATCTGAAGCAATTATCGGCAAGCCTGCGATGCTCGCTTCGGATATAACATTCGCACCGCCTTCCATTACCGATGGCAAAACCATCAAATGACAAGACCGATACGCACGCCTTACTTTCCAGTGTGGCACTTCACCAAACCAGTGATAACGCGGATTAATTTTCATTTCTTGCATAGCATAGTTCGCCCATTCATCATTATGCGCCTTACCATAATGCAATATTCGTATTCGACTATCCGCAGGTAAATCACGTACCGCATAGGCTACTCGCATAGAATCTTTTTCTTCACGCAAATGACCAACAATACAAACATCAAAAGTTTTAACCGAACGCTTTACCTGTCTGGATGATTCGTCAGACAACGCAACAGCCGATTGATGTATGACATGCACTTTATGATGACAGGAAGCAGGCAATACCCGCGTTGCCAGTCGGTGCAAAACAACAAGACGATCAGCCGATTTGATGGATGCTAGTGTCGGCTCAGGATGGCTATTAATAAAACGATACAAATCGGTACCCGTCATCGCGAGTACTAGTGGACGATCAGGAAATTTTTTCTTAAACAAAGCAATCGATGGCGCACTTCGCCAAGCATGTAGCGCCACCATTAAATCATAAGGTTTCTCATGCCATTCAACATCGATACTTACGCGATGACCTAACTGGCGTAAAAAAAACGCCCAACGTTTTGCCGTGGCACGATTCCCATTAAGTGATTTTGCCGCTGCAGGTGTTATTATTCCTATGTGCATAACTATGTATAATAATCTAAAGCTAAAAATATAAACAGCCAACTCATGCCCGACACTAAAATTTCTGAACAAATAATACAAACATTAATTAATGATTTAAAAGATGCACGACAACGCACATTGCAACTCATCAATGGTTTGGATGCACAACAAATTATCGGACCCAAACTCGACACGGTAAACCCGCTACTCTGGGAGATTGGTCATGTCGCGCACTTCCATGAATTTTGGACATTGCGTCATCTGGATAACCAAGCCTCCATTTTAAAAAATGCGGACGCTTTATACGATTCGATAAATATCGCTCATAAGACACGCTGGGACTTACCTTTGTTGTCGTTAGACAAAACCAAAGCGTATATGCAGCAAGTACTAGATGCCGAAATCTTACGTTTGAAAAACAAAAACCTAAACACAAAGGACATCTATCTCACACGATATGCCGTATTTCATGAAGACATGCATACCGAAGCCTTTACTTATAGCCGTCGTACCTTGAACTACCCTGCACCCACGTTCAGCAACACGGTATTAGAGGACGCAATTTATAATACCGGAACCGTTGAAGGCGATGTAGAAATTGTCGGTGGTGATTACATGCTAGGCGCGCAAGAACAATCAGACTTCTGTTTCGATAATGAAAAATGGCAACATCCGGTTAATGTTAAGCCCTTTGCTATTGCTCGTAGCGCAACAAGCTATCAGCAGTTTGCACAATTTGTTGATGATGGCGGCTATAGCGATCAACAATTTTGGGATGACGATGGCTGGGACTGGTTACAAAAAAACAAGATAACCCTTCCAAATGGTTGGAAAAAAGAGACTAACGGCCATTGGTTAATCAAACAGTTTGATCAATGGCAGACGATGCGCCCGCATACCGCAGTCGTTCATATTAACTGGTACGAAGCTACCGCATGGTGCCGCTGGGCACGCCGACGTTTGCCGACAGAAGCCGAGTGGGAACTGGCCGCATCTGGCTCACCCGAAAATATAAATGAAAAACGTTTTTACCCCTGGGGTAATAATGCACCAACAGAAAAGCATGTAAACATGAATTCACGTGCCATGCGCACCATCGATGTCGGCGCTTTACCTAATGGCGACAGTGCTTTTGGCTGTCGCCAGATGTTAGGCAATGTATGGGAATGGACGGCGGATACTTTCAACTCTTACCCAGGTTTTGTCGCCGATATGTATCAGGATTATTCGCAACCGCTATTCGGCCAGACAAAAGTATTACGAGGCGGTGCATGGACGACGCGTTCTCGTATGATTAGAAACACATGGCGAAATTATTATGGGGCAGACCGAAACGATGTTTTTTCAGGTTTTAGAAGTTGTGCTATGTAAACTATTTTTTTAGTCTAACGATACTTACTGGCATTCTTACTCAAGAAGCTGCGTTCACTTGGCATCGAATAGAGCAAGGAATAGAACAATAAGTAGTGGAGCTGTAGAGCTAATGTACAACCCTAAAAGCTATCACCCCAATTGTCACGTTTACGACGCCAGTTAATACGAGTAATAATAAGACCAAGAATCAAACTACCTATCGCTACGCCACCACCGATGATAAACCATTCCTGCGCCACGTTACTACGTAGTTGTTGATTATCTTTTTCTAACATCGATTCTTTCTCGCGGACTTTATCGAGGTCTTTTCTCAACCGCTTGTTCTTCTTTGATAACGACAATGGGTTTGCGGCGGTAATTTTTAAATCATCCAAAGAGTTACTTAAATTAGTGCGCTCATTTTCTAATGAGCCTTTGTCATTTGTTAGTTGTCTAATTTCAGACTTTAACTCGGCGATAGTATTTTTTAATTCTTTGACCTGTTGTTTGGCGTTGGTCAGTTTTTTATTGGACACAGCCAGACGAGCACGTCCACTGGGCACATTCATAACCTGCTCACTTAATACCCAGCCAGATTTACCGCCGCTTACTTCGATCTCGGTAAAATCACCGGAAGATTGCAATACGGTCAGCGCTGTACCACTAGGTAAAAATTTAATAATACGATGCCCATTTGAAGCACCTGAGCGCAAGGGTACTTTAAGCTCGTCACTTACATATGCTGTTTTTGCCTGAACCGGCGTGGAAGCGATAACTAAAAAAACGACTATTGACCATAGTATCGACTGAGATTTATTTTTAAACACGATAGGTAACCACTTTTCAAAAATTTTGATTATAAAAAACACCTTCACCAACGGGTGAAGAATATAAAGAAGACCGTATTATGACGAATACACAGCTTTTCGTCACGTCAAAATTCAATAATAATAAATTTAAGGGCGTTTTTATCAGTTTCTAATTCACTTAACACGGCGAATCAATCTTTATAAGCAAAAACACCATCAACATTATCTGTCTGACGTTCAGCAACCCAGTTAAGTTTATCGTGCAGGGTAACAACTTCACCCACAATAATTAACGTCGGCGGCTTAATATTTTCATTTTTGATGACATCAAGCAACGTATCTAGCGTTGCGACCAAGACACGTTGCTGTGGTGTCGTACCCTGCTCAACCAAAGCAACAGGCGTACTAGCGGGTAATCCATGCGCTACCATCTCTTTACATAATGTCGGCGCCCCGTGTAAGCCCATGTAGAACACCACGGTCTGATTTGTATGGGCAAGTGCTTGCCAGTTAAGATCAACAGAGCCATCTTTTAGATGTCCGGTAACAAAGACACATGATTGCGCATAATCTCGATGTGTCAACGGTATGCCCGCATATGCAGAACAGCCATTGGCTGCGGTAATGCCTGGCACTACCTGAAAAGCGATACCTTCCTGCGCTAACTCTTCTATCTCTTCACCACCGCGACCAAAAATAAAGGGGTCGCCGCCTTTGAGTCGCAGTACACGCTTGCCTTCTTTGGCTAAACGTACCAACAACTGATTAATGCTTTCCTGCTGCATGGTGTGCTTATCGCGTTCTTTACCGACATAGACAATTTCTGCATCACGGCGCACCATTTCCATTATAGACGGTGAGACCAGACGATCATACACAACTACATCCGCTTGCTGCATCAAACGTAACGCACGAAAAGTTAAAAGGTCAGGGTCACCCGGACCAGCGCCGACCAGAAAAACTTCACCGGGAATATCAGGCATGGCTGCATTCTCATCGATTGCCTTATCCAGCATTTGTTCAGCTTCTTTTTCATGGCCGGTGAATACCAGTTCTGCAACGGTACCTTCAAGAATTTTTTCCCAAAAACCACGACGAGATTCAACATTAGGAAAAGCCGTTTTAACCTTGGTACGAAAACCTTCGACAAGTTTTGCCAAACGACCATATGCAGCGGGAATGCTGCCTTCAAGTTTCGTGCGAATTAACCGTGCCAATACCGGTGAAGAGCCACCTGTAGATACCGCGATGACCACCGGAGAGCGATCGATTATTGATGGCATGATAAAGCTGCATAAATCCGGATTATCGACCACATTGACGGGCAAACGTAATTGATGCGCGAGCCCTGAAACATGTTCATTGACCGACTGCTGATTGGTCGCTGCGATAACAGCAACACAGCTTTCCAGATCGATATCCTCAAAAGTTCGTGCCTGATGCCGAACCAGCCCATCAGCTTTTAGCTGCGCCAGTTCTGCACAAAGCTCGGGAGAAACAATCGTCACATCTGCCTGCGCTTTTCTGAGCAAGGCGACTTTACGCGCAGCTATTGATCCACCGCCAACGACTAGACAAGGACGTTGCTTTATTCGTATAAAAATTGGCAGGTATTCCATATTCGCTAAATTGTTTATATCAAGTGATTAGATCTAGATGTGTAGTGAGGCTGCGTTTTTTTCATCGGCTTTATAAGCCGAACGAAAATCATCACGCTGCACTCAACATTCTATGCTAGCAATGAAGCCAAGCTCTGTTAAGAATTTAATAACTCGTCTAATTTACCGCTATGGCTTAATTCAGCCAAATCATCAAAACCACCAACATGATAATCACCGATAAATATTTGTGGAATGGTACGGCGACCTGTCTTTTGCATCATTTCTTCAAACTGTGCAGGGTCTTCATCGACTTTAATCAGTTCATATTCTGCATTTTTACTTTGAAACAAACGCTCAGCAGCCGCACAATATCCACACATTCTTCCACTATAAATGATAATTTTAGCTTGTGACTCATTAGTATTTGACATAATTTACAAACCTTCAATAACGTTTTTTAACATTGCCTGTACTTCCGAGGCGATGCCACCCAACGCTTCATTTTGAATGGCCATCATCGAAGCCATAGGGTCAACCGCAGAAACTTCCACTTTACCGTCGTCAGTTTCCTGCACCACGACATTACATGGCAGCATGGTGCCAATTTTGTTTTCTGCTAACAGTGCTTTATGGGCAAAACCTGGGTTGCAGGCACCCAGTATTGTGTAACGCGGAAAATCAACATCGATTTTCTTCTTTAAAGTGGCGCTAACATCAATGGTTGTTAAAACACCAAAACCGGCATCAGCCAGATGCGCGGTAACACGTTCGATAGCATCTTCAAAATTGTCATCGACAATTTTAGAAAAATAATAACTCATGGAATAATCCTCAGTTGTACAAATAGCAGCGTTCAGGCAGCATATTATAACCTGTTGATGTAAGCAGGCAAAACCTTCCTATGGAGATAGGCGGAAGATAACTGTGTTATGAAAGAATATGAAAAGTACGCTTTTGGCTGCTACAGATAAAAAAATACGAAAAAGGCTTTCTTAGGTTTCAAGTGGCGGCGGTGCTACACGCAGCACTTCTTCTATTGTTGTCTCACCTTTCGCCACCTTGTTTGCGCCACTTAGACGCAAGGGCTGCAAGCCATCTTTAATCGCCTGACGACGCATATCGTGGATATTACAATCTGTCGTGATCATCTGACGTGTTTCTTTGGAAAACTTAAACATTTCGTATATGCCCTTTCGGCCTTGATACCCTGTATCTCGACACTCCAAACAACCCACCGGTTTATAAACCCGTTTAGGTTTTTTCGCCTTCCAGGGGTGCACCAACTCCTGCCACACTTTATCGCTGATTTCTGTCGGTTCCTTACAATGTGGGCATAAGGTTCTCACCAGGCGTTGCGCCATGATTCCCAGCACAGAAGACTGAATTAAATACGGCGCGACGCCGATATCCAACAATCGTGTTACTGCCGACGGCGCATCATTTGTATGTAACGTAGATAATACCAGATGGCCTGTTAATGCTGCCTGTATGGCGATATCTGCCGTTTCCTGGTCTCGAATCTCGCCAATCATGATGATGTCTGGGTCTTGACGTAGCAGTGTACGAACACCACTAGCAAAGTCGAGATCAATGTTTTTCTGTACTTGCATCTGGTTAAATGCAGGCTCGACCAGTTCGATTGGGTCTTCGATACTGCAGACGTTCACGTCCGGTTTGGCCAGCAGTTTCAACGTAGAATACAGGGTTGTGGTTTTACCTGAACCCGTTGGCCCTGTCACCAAAATAATTCCGTGCGGCTGTCCTATCATCGACTGCCAGATAGTATTGTCTTTTTTACTAAAGCCCAGTTGCGTGAAATTTTTGACCAACACTTCTGGGTCAAAAATACGCATGACTAACTTTTCACCAAAGGCTGTTGGCATGGTCGACAAACGTAACTCAACTTCTCTACCGTCTTCAGTGCGTGTTTTCAGTCTGCCATCCTGTGGCCGGCGTTTCTCAGCCACATCCATTCGTCCGATTATTTTTATACGGCTGGTTACCGCTTTCATCACTGCGGTGGGAATTTGATAGACTTCCTGTAAAACACCATCAATACGAAATCGCACCGGACACATATCACGCCGTGGCTCCAGATGGATATCACTGGCACGCTGATCAAAAGCATACTGTAATAACCAGTCCACGATATTTACCACATGCTGGTCATTGGCATCGAGCTTGCCACTGCGACCCAACTCCATCAACTGCTCTAGATTTTGAATACTGCCACTGTTCGAATCCGTCGAGGCGCGCGCTCCGTGAACGGACTTAGCGATGGTATAAAACTCGAGTAATAACCGACGGATATCATCTGGGTTAGCGATAACCAGTTTAAATTCTTTATTATGTATACGTGTTAGTTCAATTTCCCAGTCACGCTCGAATGGCTGTGCGGTTGCCACAGTTATGCTGGTACTTTCAACTTTTATCGGCAATACGTTATACCTTGCAGCATAAGCATAAGACATCACTTCGGTGACTTCTGCCACTTCCACTTTTAGTGGATCAATACGAATAAAAGGTATATCGACACGTTTTGCAAACCATTGCGTCAATGTATCAAGTGTTAGTAATTTTTCAGTCTCCTTATTAACCCAGTTCCGGTCAGCAATAACTTCCAGTGGATTTTTTTTCTTATATTCTGCACCCACGGCCAAGGTGCGTAACATGTGCGCATTTTCGATGTCGACCATGTCATCTTCTTCAAGCCATTGTAAAATATCATGAACTTCAAGATGTTGGTTCTGTTTTATATTATTGTCAAACACTGCGCTCA
>JAESSQ010000187.1 GCA_016764035.1 Gammaproteobacteria bacterium | reverse complement strand
GACTGCTTTTAATTTATCAACCAAACTAAAAACTTTTTCGATATTGCATTTGCCAATTGACAGTCTTGCTAAAATAAATCACTATCGATACATGATAAACCTATTAGCTACAGGCACTAACAACGCCATTGCCAATTTTATGATTGTGCGTATCCACTGGAAGCGCGCACGTTGGCCTTTTGGTTTTATAGTATTGTATAAACACACAAACAATAAAAACCCTAAAGGCCACTGCAAAAACAGTGGCCTTTTTATATCCATGGATGGATAGTATTCCGCAAAGAGTCATGGATGGCGGTGCGGTTATGCACATGGATATAAGTAAGGGGCGTTAGCAGGAGCGGCAGCTTTGTCCAGAGAAAGTAGAAACGTACATATTCATCAACCACAATAAGCAAAGGAAATTAAAACAGTGTCAGTCCCAATATCCTATCTCTCGGTTATTCTTATCTGGAGTACAACGCCGCTTGCCATTCAATGGAGTGGTGACGATGTAGGTTTTCAATTTGGTGTCGCTGCACGTATGCTCATCGGCCTGATCGCGTTATGTATTTTGCTACGCGTTATGAATATCGCATTCCCCTGGCACAAAGCAGCGCGACACGTTTACTTAATTAGCGGTCTGACACTTTATGTTGCAATGAGCTTTGTCTACTGGGCAGCGCAGCAGATACCCAGTGGCTGGATTTCGGTTATCTTTGGTTTGTCGCCTATCATCACCAGTTTGCTAGCAAGCATTATATTAAAAGATACACTTCTATCGGGCATGCGTTTACTCGGCATGGTATTGGGCTTTATCGGATTGAGTGTGGTTTTTTTCGAAAGCCTGACCATTTCGACAGCTGCCGTGCTAGGTATCGGTGCGATTATTATCAGTGCAATTTCGCAATCTCTGGGCTCAGTTTTGATTAAACAACAAAACCCTGACTTTCATCCATTGGCGATAACCGCTGGTAGTATTGTTATATCGCTACCGTTGTTTGTGATTAACATTATTGTTGCCGGCAGTTGGCCTGAAACGGTACCGCTCAAATCAATGCTTTCGATTATCTATTTGGGCATTATGGGTTCTGCCATTGGTTTTCCATTGTATTTTTATCTGCTGAAAAACCTTTCGCCTGAACGCGTTGCCATCGTTACGTTGGTCACACCGATTACGGCTTTATTATTGGGTGCGAGCCTGAACGATGAAATTATCAGCAACAAGGTCTGGTTAGGCACCGGTTTAATTTTAGCTGGCTTAGCAGTTTATGAATATGGCAAGTATCTACCGCTTGTTAAAAAATGGACGATACGCTGGTTACAAAAACCGCTGTAAACTACCTGTTTTATCCATAACTGCACAGCGCCGTTATGGATAAAACACCTACCTACCCTGCAGTTGAGGCGATACTGACAAATGGCTGAAGCACTAAAAAACGTTTATACCCAGGCGTTTATTGACAACCTTTGCCAACACATTCGCGTTCAATACGCAGATTTTGACGACACCTCGTTCACGCTCGCTATTTTTGATAAGCACTGGCAAGAGAAGGAACTTAAACAGCGGATGCGACATATTGCCCAATGCTTGCATCTCTATTTACCGGCAAACTACCAGACAAGTATTAACATTCTTAAACCCGTCTCTAAAAACTTCTCCAGTTATGAAGCTATGTTTTTTCAGGATTACGTTGAATGTTTCGGACTGGAACATTATAAAACGTCTATTTCTGCATTGGCGCATTTCACAAAATATTCCAGCTCTGAATTTGCCGTGCGCGTTTTCATTCTACAGAATGAAAAACGTATGATGAAACAGATGTTGCGCTGGGCAACGTCGAACAACCACCATGTACGCCGCCTTGCCTCCGAAGGCTGTAGACCTCGCCTGCCCTGGGCGATAGCTTTACCTGTTTTTAAAAAAAATCCACAAGCCGTATTAAACATATTAAAAACCTTAATGTTTGATGACAGTGAATACGTGCGTCGCAGTGTCGCCAACAACTTAAACGATATTTCCAAAGACAACCCCGACACCGTCCTTAAATGGGCGCGGCGATACCTCGGCAATAATAAAAATACTGATCACCTTATAAAACATGCCTGCCGTGGTTTATTAAAACAGGGCAATCAACAGGCCTTAGCTTTATTCGGCTACGCTAAAACCGAGCATATAAATGTCACGCAATTCAAGGTGCAAACGGTTGTTGCCACGGGTGACGAATTGCAGTTTTCATTTTTTTTACATAGCCATGCCAAACCCCTCGGCAAATGTCGTCTTGAATTCGCCATCGATTTTGTTAAAGCCAATGGTAGTGTCCGTCGAAAAGTTTTCAATATTTCGGAAATTAATTCAACAGACAACAAAAAACATGTTGAAAAGTATTTTTCATTTAAAAAAATATCCACGCGAAAATATTATGCCGGCAAACACTATATAACCATCATCATCAATGGTATTGAGCAGGCTAAAAAACCATTTATACTGATTCCATAAATAATTATTATGTAAATTTGTAAATTTTTTTCATAAAAAGCATTTTTATATACATAAACAATTAAGCCCTTAATAAAACTAAAATATTTTTACAATATGACGACCCCATACAAAGGAAAATAAGTAAATAATTGTATTCTAATTAATCGTTATTAACTCACGGAAATCATTAAAAATACTCAACTTATCCACAGCTTTTCCGTAAACGCTCCACTGTTCTATGCACAACATATTGTGCTTGACTTAACACCTAACCACACCCTATAGTAGGTAGGATAAAAACAGCAACATCACAATAACAGCTGAGCCACCACAGCTATTTATCGCGGGAAGGAAAATGCAAGAATCAACACCAAAAGACTCGACACAGCCGGGTATCGCCCAAACAACCACCCTTAAACCAGAGTTAATACCCACCGACGCTGCCAGCAACGCTGTCAATATTGCTGCTACAGCACCTGGTCAATTTCGTGTTATTCGACGCAATGGCAAAGTCACTACCTTTGACAACGAAAAAATCTCTATTGCGATGACCAAAGCTTTTCTTGCCGTCGAAGGTGGTAACGCCGCAGCCAGCAACCGTATTCATGAGATCGTTAAAAATCTGACTGAACAGGTTAGCTATGCGTTAACTCGTCGTATTCCTGACGGTGGCACTTTCCATATTGAAGATATTCAAGATCAGGTAGAACTTGCGCTTATGCGCGGCGGTCATCAGAAAATATCACGTGCTTATGTCATCTACCGTGACCAACATGCGCGTGCTCGCGCCCAGGAACGCGAACTCGCGCAAGAACAACAAAGCGATACAGCAGCCAGCAGCATCAACGTAACAATGGCAGACGGCACACTTCAGCCGTTAGATAACAAACGTTTACACGCCATCGTCTCCGAGGCCTGTGAAGCACTTAAAGATGTAGACCCACAAGCTATATTAGACGACACCGAGCGTAACCTTTTTGACGGCGTACCCAACAAAGATGTAGCACGTATGCTGGTGATGAGTGCACGCACCTTAATCGAAAAACAACCTGACTACAGTTATGCAGCAGCACGTTTATTACTCGATGACCTACGTACCGAAGCCCTTAGTTTCGTTTATAACAAGCCATGCGATGCAACACAGGCTGAGATAACAACACAATACGCCAGCTACTTTGGTGATTACATCCGTAAAGCTATCGATGTCGAACTACTCGATCCGCGCATG
>JAESSQ010000186.1 GCA_016764035.1 Gammaproteobacteria bacterium | reverse complement strand
TTTCATCAATTTGCACGAGATAACCAGGGTGCTCTTCCGAGACCTGATATTTTACAGCGCTAGTGGTGATCGCTTTCGATAATGTATTGGTTCGTCGGTCATTTTCCAGCAAACGGACACAGGATTAACCGGCGTTATATTAACGGGTTCGACTTTAATTTTCGCTAACCCCGATTGCACAGAAAGTAATGCATCAGGATCAATAAAAAAAGCAACACGTCGCCCCATGTCCGCCCAATATTCGATTTGTTCGGCAGTGCTACGGTGATTACGCTTGCCAGACAAAGCTGCGGCTTGCATCAACTCACTCTGCAAGCGAATAGGTGAATTAGCTTTTGGCATGATTTTTTGCTCTTGTTTCGTTTAACATGCTCCAATTAAAACCAGGGGGCTGTTGCTGTTTTGCTTAAGCCGTAACAATTGAATTTACCTGCTTGCGGAGCATCCATTAAATCGCGCTCAATAAATAATGGAAACCGTTGCCTATTTTTTGTCGATAGACTTTCGATTCGAATATATGGCAATTTACTTCGATATTTATCACCGCCTTCTGCTTGCTGTTGTTTGATTAAATACTCGAGGACTTCTGCATAAGGTTTCCCCAGATGCTGCGATCTTCTTTGTGCGACTTTTTCGATATTTGATTTTACTTGTTTGCGATTAAAGCATGCGTACTGTTGCACCGAATCGGGTACTGGCCTAGTGAGTTTGATGTGAGTGTAATCAAGCAATTGCTTTAGCCATTGATCAATGGCTAAAGCTTCTAATTGAGACTCAGTTTCTGCCAAAAGGCGTAGTTGATCACCTAAAGGAAACCCTGAGTACCCATACTTTGGAAATGACACTGCAACGGCAGAATGACCGTCCGCTGTTTTATTTTCAACCAGTGCAATATGAATTTGAGTAAAGACCTTTTGCCAGATGAATCCGAGGCTTGCTTCGGCATCAGGTAGCAAGGTCATATCGCTATAATATTTCATGGATGCCTCTCTTACTTGTCGCTTTCGCCAAAGACACCACCGCGAATCAAAACGGCCATGACGTAGTGTTCGTCTTCGATCCGATCCAGTATTCCGCCTCTCGCCCAATTATCAAAAAAAGTCTAAAAGTCCTGCTTGTCTTTCGGGGTTCTATAGGCTTTTCCTAAATTAGTTACTGCACCATAGGGTTCAATAGCTATGGGACCTGCTCCAGATTCCGGGTCATCAAATTCTGGGTACCATGTATCAATGCTGCGCAGTGCGTTGCCTATTTTTTGTGAGTGCATAGCTGCCTGTGAATTAACTGCATACAATATTTTGCTCTTTTTTCCTTTTCCTTTATCTAATACCAATTCTTCACTGGGATAGACTTCCTGTGCTTTTCCGGCTTTGACAAAACAGTTGACTTCCAGCATCAAAAAGTCGTCTTCACTGGCCAACGCAGCGGCAATCCTGTCACCTAATGATTCAACACTTTCATCATAGCCTTGAAAGCTTTTAGTGCTGTATATTCTCGCATCAAATAACCATTCTTGCTCTTTACCTTCATTCAGTGCTTTAACCTGTACCTCGATGTTTTCAGCACCAACGCGGTTACGCCAAAGGAACCGTGCGTTAGCAATATTCATAGCGTAGCGTTTGGCTAATTCTGTACAGCCATTAGTTTGAATGTAACTATTAACGGCACTGGTATAGCTCTGTTTAAATAGTGCGTTATTGCAGGCAGATGGTTGCGAGAGTCCACCGAGTACTTTTAAAGTAAAGTTTAGCTTTAAAGTATCCTGCTCTATTTCTAAAGCGCAGACATCAACTGTTTGAAGATTGGGTTTTTCGACTTCTGCGTTTAATTTAACGGGGTCATTTTTAATTGCGGCTTTGAGGCGGTTTGAAATAGTACCGCGAACTGATTTTTCGATAAGTTTCAGTGGCGTCACTTTATTCTTGTCATCCCAGTTTGTACCATATAAATATCCGTCTGATGGTACGAGTTTTTTTTCAAATGCCAGTACGGATGCGATATTTTCTTTTTTAGCCATGATATTTTTCCTTTATCAATTATGAATGGTTAGTTTGCTGGCACAGATACAGATTTTTCTCACTGTCAACCTGATAGCGCCAGAGAATTTCATCGAGCGAATGAATTTGATAGGGCATTTTAAATTCGCCTAGCGTCACAATACTTTCCGCAAAACGATGCACTGTATCTAGGTCGCGCTGATTTTTTGCTTGCCCAAGTTCTGTAATACCGTGAAAGCCTGTGGCAATTGGTACGATCCAGCCAGCGGTTTGTCGTTTACTTGTCCAACTGACATTGCCAGCATCGTCCTGTTCACAGCTATGATGAATAGCCAGATAATCCAACAGCGCATCGATGGCATCCTGACCCTGTTGCATGGCATCCTGCATGAGTTCACGCCTTTCGATAATGACATAACCCGGCATGAGCTTGCGTGTAAGACGTCGAAGGTCAGTATCCTCTCCTTCTGTTATGCGTAATGGTTCTGGTGCATCAAAACCTAGAATGTCACCGCCTGCCACCTTGAGATTTTTGTTTAGATGATGCGTAATTCGTTCTAACAGTTCTGTCTCCTGATCTTTGCTTACACCATTAAAGCGTATTATCAGAGAAACATTTAAATGGCATCGTGCTTCTTCAATAAACGCGGAGCGCTGTCCGGTTTTGTCCAGTGGATTACCCGTACCAATAATTGAATGCACAAAGTCATCGACACCTTTGTGTGTTTGTAACTGGCAATCATGGCTTATCACGGCCGTGGCTTCTGCTTCGAAGTCTACAAATCCATCAGCAATGAGTTTACGTTGCAAGGCATGGCTAAAACCTAACCAGGCGGTCATCGCCGGAAACCCTATGGTAAAAGGACTCGAAAGCGCATTAGCATTATGGACTTGAATATGCGGCAGCAGTAATAACTTGTGTATGTCGCCTATCATTTCAATGCCCCCCTGTTTTGGTCGATAATTTCATATATTTCCAACCGTTCATCTTCACCCAGTTTGATCGCCTGCTTGCCAAGTATGTTCTGGTAACCCTTTATTGCCCAGATAGATATTTCTTTACACAGTTGATCCAGCCATAGTTCGCCATCCTCTCTTTGAGGTACGTGTTCATGTAATAGCCAGATTTTCTGATAGCCTTTAAGCTGGCTAGATTTCGCATGGTACTGGCTATCTTCTATGCTTCGCACCGCCCACATTCGAGCGATAATGCGATTCATCATGTCCTGCAAACGGTAGTCTCGCCCTTCTCTGATTTTTATGTTGTTGTAATCGGTTTTAAAAATTTTATGCAGTGCCTGAAAAATATCCTGACAATCCCAATAGCGGATAGATTCGGCAAAAAAATTACTTTTGGGGAAACGGATGGTGCGTTTTTCTAAACTGGGAGGGAGTGATTGCAGTAGGTGGGTTTTTCCACCATTTCGATTATTCAACACACTAATATTTTGTGGTTTTGTTCCACCGTATCCAATAGTAGTTAAATTGTATAACTCGATAAAACCCTGATCACTGAATTGATTGTTTCGTTTTAAAGCTCGTATGATTTTATTTTCCTCCGAAAAACGGATGACATCTATGCGCTCCCGAAGTTTATAAATCAGGCCAGAGTTTGTCAGTATAGAAAGCTGGTGATACCCAGGTCCAACAGGAAAGTAAACCTGTTTGATT
>JAESSQ010000185.1 GCA_016764035.1 Gammaproteobacteria bacterium | reverse complement strand
GCCGAATACAACGGCGAGTGCTAAGATAAAACCAACGGCAATTGTGCCTTTGATTGATAGTAAAGGATTCATATTTTTTCCCCTGTTAATAGGTTATTTGTCATAAGGTTAATGTAGATTCAGCTGGGCGCTACGTTAGGGTAGTCAGGTGTATAATGCAACTCTAATTTGCTTATTTAGCCAACTTTTCTTAATAAAAACAATATTTTCCATACTAATCTATGTGTTATTTCTCTCATATTAATACAACCTAAACGCTCATGGACGCTATTCGCTTAAGTATTTTTGCTAACCGTATCGATGCCGTTTGTGGCGAAATGGGCGCGACCTTACAAAAATCTGCCTTTTCTCCCAATATTCGTGATCGACTGGATTATTCGTGTGCGATATTTGATGCCCAGGGTGAACTGTGCGCGCAGGCGGCACATATTCCGGTGCACCTGGGTAGCATGGCCTTTGCTATGCGTGATGTGGTTTCCACCATAAGCTGGTCGGCGGGTGACATGATTGTGCTTAATGACCCATATAAAGGCGGTACGCATTTACCCGATGTAACGCTGATAGCACCATTATTTGTTAATGATGTTTTGACTGGTTTTGTCGTTAACCGCGCGCATCATGCTGATATCGGGTCCGATACGCCGGGTTCTATGCCACTTTCATCCGATTTGTCTGAGGAGGGGCTTATCATTGAGCCATCGTTGTTGGTTAAAAATGATGAACTTGACCAGCAATATTTTGCAAAATTGATGGCGCATATGCGAAATAAGCAGGAATCCTCGGGTGATTTTATCGCGCAGATTGCGGCTAATCGGCGAGGCTTAATTCGCTTGCAGGCGTTGATCGATAAAATGGGCTGTGACGACTATTTAAAAAGTCTGCATCAGTTGAATGCGTATGCGGAAGTTTTAGCTAACAATAGTCTGAATGATATCGCTGATGGTGAATATTGTTTTGCAGACGTACTCGATGATGATGGTCAGGGGACCAATGATATCGTCATTAAAGTAAGAATAACATTTGAACGAGGCGCGATAAGCGTGAATTTTGCAGGCAGTGCAAAACAGGTTGCCGGTAATATCAACTGTCCTTTATCGGTGACAGCGGCAGCGGTGTATTATGTTTTTCGATGTTTGATGCCGCCACAAACACCAGCCTGTGCCGGTAGTTTTAAAAATATTCGTATTCTTGCGCCCGATTTTTCAGTGGTTAATGCACGATTTCCGGCGGCAGTTGCTGCCGGAAATGTAGAAACCAGCACGAGAATTGTCGATGTGGTATTGGGCGCATTAGCCAAAGCGATACCTGAGCGAATCCCCGCGGCGAGTCATGGCAGTATGAATAATCTTGCTATGGGTTATGTTGGTGATGCCAATCTTCCCGCCTGGGATTATTATGAAACCATCGGCGGTGGCATGGGTGCCAGTGTTTCACACGATGGTCTCGATGCCGTGCAAACACATATGACAAATACATTAAATACGCCGATCGAAGCATTGGAAATGAAATACCCAGTGCGTGTTTCTCGATATGAAATTCGACGTGGGTCTGCAGGTATTGGCAAGCATTGTGGTGGTGAAGGTTTAATAAGAGAGTATGAATTTTTAGCGCCAGCGCAAGTGACCATATTGTCTGAAAGAAGAAACCATCAGCCCTGGGGATTGAAAGGCGGGGACGGTGCAAAAACAGGTATCAACCAGTTGAATAAAAACGTGCTGTCAGCAAAACAAACATTTAAAGTGCGACAGGGTGATGTGGTTTGTATAACATCGGCAGGCGGTGGTGGTTATGGTCGCGTGATAAAGCGGCCAGTAGATAGCGACGTTGCAAAAAATGATTGAGATATAAAACTATGTGTGGGATTTGTGGTGAATTAAGGTTTGATGCGTCGATACCAGCATTGGCAACCATCGAGCGTATGAAGGAAAAGTTACAGAAACGTGGGCCAGATTCTGAAGGAGCTTATATCAATGCGCCGGTTGCGTTTGGTCATCGCCGACTTGCCATTATCGATCTTTCTGACAAAGCAGCGCAACCCATGTTGGATGAAGAAGCCGGCATTGCGCTAGTTTTTAACGGTACCATTTATAATTACCCAGATCTGCGAAAAGAATTAATCGGCCTGGGACATCGCTTTTTATCCACCGGTGATACCGAAGTTATCCTGCGTGCTTATATTCAATGGGGTGATAATTGTGTGGCTCGCTTGCAGGGCATGTTTGCTTTTGCTATTTGGGATAATAAACAGCAACGCTTATTACTCGCGTGTGACCGAACAGGCATTAAACCTTTATATTTTTCACAGACCGGCAAGCGTTTCATGTTTGCTTCTAATACGCAGGCCTTGATTCATGCCGACAAAGCAATCGATACTTCTATAGATGCTGCCGCGCTACATCATCTGTTTACGCTGCACGCCGTCGTACCTGCGCCACGCACCGTTGTTAACGGTATACGAAAAGTTAAACCGGCACACTACATGGTAATTGACGCAAAAGGTGGTGTCACCGAAACACGCTATTGGACGTTAACAGCAAAACGCCCCGACACAAAAATGAGTGAGCAAGATTGGGTGCAAGCCGTGCACGATGAATTAAGACGCGCTGTCGAAAAACGCGTAAAAATTGCCGATGTGCCCGTGGGTGTCTTGTTATCCGGCGGCATCGATTCCAGTTTATTGGTGGGCTTGCTGGCTGAAGCAGGGCAGAAAGATTTAAAAACGTTTTCTGTTGGCTTTGAAGATGCGCCAGAAGAAAAAGGCAATGAGTTTGAATATTCTGATGCCGTCGCAAAAATGTTTGCCACCGAGCATCATCAGTTGATGGTGCCGAATAATCAGGTGTTACCGCGTTTGCCAGAAGCCTTTGCGAATATGGCCGAACCTATGTTCGGTCAAGATGCCGTTGCCTTCTATTTATTGTCCGAAGTGGTTTCCCAGGAAGTTAAAGTGGTACAGAGTGGGCAGGGCGCGGACGAAGTTTTCGGCGGTTATTTTTGGTATCCGCGTATGCATCATTCGAAAAAAAAAGGCATCAACCGTTTTTCAGATGAATATTTTGATCGTGATCATGCTGAATATTTACAGACGGTCGATAAACGTTTTCATTGCCATGATGTGACGTCAGAACTTATGCAAGACCTGCTCGATGAAGTAGAGGCAGATGAATACCTTGATCGTGTGATGGCTGTAGATGTGAATACATTAATTGTTGATGACCCTGTGAAACGTGTCGATAACATGACCATGGCATGGGGTCTGGAAGCGCGCGTTCCCTTCCTCGATACGCAGCTTGTCGAATTAGCTGCCTCGATGCCACCGGAAATGAAGCTGCCCAATGGTGGTAAGCACGTATTAAAAGAATTGTCGCGTGGCTTCTTACCCGATAGCGTGGTGAATAGAAGCAAAGCTTATTTTCCAATGCCGGCATTAAAATACGTACGTGGTGAGTTTCTTGAATTCATGAAAGAAATTTTATTATGTGACAGCGCGAAGCAGCGTGGATTATACGATTCGGTTTATGTCGAAAAATTATTGAAAAAACCAGAGGATTATCAAACGCGATTGCAGGGCAGTAAATTGTGGCATCTGGCGGCGTTAGAATTGTGGTGGCAGCAAAATATAGAGATTTAATTATTTCATTGCTTTGAAATGGAATAATTAAACACTTTTTTATTAAGAAGTTGATGATTTTGCATTCGTGTTAAAAAAATAAAATTAAAGACGGCTGTTTATGTGTGTCATGTGCAGGCAGGCGGAAGGTTTAACCTTGAATTTGCATAAATAACCCCCATGTTTTAATTTACCCATTAATCGTTAGGGTTAATTGAAAATAACTCAGGGTATAATGACACCATATTATAGTGAACACAGGTATTAGACATGACAGACGCTTTAGAAAGAATTGATGAACAGGTTAAAGGCAACAAGGTAATGATTTACATGAAAGGCACGCCGCAATTTCCGCAGTGTGGTTTTTCTGGACGTACCGTCGAAGCACTGAAACAAGTGGGTAAAGAGTTTGGTTACTGCAATGTACTGGCTGACCCGGAAATTTTCCAAAATCTACCGAGCTATGCAGACTGGCCAACCTTTCCACAGGTTTATGTGGGCGGTGAGTTAATCGGCGGTTGTGACATTACGCTAGAGATGTTTGAAAACGGTGATTTGAAGAAAATGATAGACGAGGCAGCGGCATAAAGCGTTAATGTTTTAGTTGTTTATTCAAGCCATAAAAAAGCCTCTCATATGAGTGGCTTTTTTATGGCTGTTATTT
>JAESSQ010000184.1 GCA_016764035.1 Gammaproteobacteria bacterium | reverse complement strand
TTCGCCACCACCAACTTGATCTGCTGGTCGACGTAAGAAGCACTCCTCGTTATTGGGCTAATGAACTATCGGCAAAGAGTTACGCCGCTGAGCAGATATTGCTACAACAGTACAATCGCTCACCGTCTGCGCTACAGCGCGATTCGATCAGCGGTCAGTCTATCCGTTATGTTGATTGGTTAGTGCCAGGTATTCTCGGTATGAATATCATGTTCAGCAGTCTTTGGGGCGTTGGCTGGGTGGTTGTTCGTTACCGCAAAAATGGCGTGTTGCGCCGTCTGCGTGCTACGCCGTTGACAGCCAGTGAATTTCTTATCGCGCAAATTATTTCCCGATTGATGATTGTTGTTATTGTCAACGTTCTGGTCTTTGCTGGCACGCTTGCCATACTCGATTTTCCGATGCGCGGCTCCTATCTGGCATTACTATTGGTTTTACTGAGCGGTGCTATTGCATTAATCAGTTTGGGCCTGGCCATTGCTGCACGAGTAAGTAGCGAAGAGCTAGCTAGCGGATTACTCAATGTATTCGCTGTGCCAATGATGATTTTGTCAGGCGTTTGGTTCTCGGTCGATGCAAGTAATATCTGGGTACAGCGCATAGCCGATTGTTTGCCGCTTACGCATATGGTGGAGGCGGCCCGTCGTATCATGCTTGATGGTGCAAGCATTGGTGATGTTATGTTTGAAATCATCTTGTTAACCATAATGGCTTTGGTTCTCCTTGTGGGGTCTGCGAAAGCATTTCGTTGGCAATAATGAAATTTATATTTTAAGGTGTAATAATGTTCCAGATTAATAAATCATTGGCAAAAATTCGTTACAAACGTCTGTCTGAGCAATATGACTATGCGACTCGACGTATTGAACCTGTTCGTCAAGAAGTCATTGACTCGCTTCAGTTAAAAGCGGGCGATCGTGTATTAGATGTTGCCTGTGGCACTGGAAAAAGTTTTGCAATGTTGAGAGAGGCTGTTGGGCCGCAGGGCGAAGTAGTTGGTGTAGAGTTATCACCAGAAATGCTAAAAATCGCTGCTGAACGTGTCGAAGCAGCGGGTTGGGATAATGTGCAATTGATCGAGGCTGCCATGGAAACGGCTGACTTAGAGGGCCCCTTTGATGCGGTACTTTTTGTGTACACGCAAGATGTGCTTCAGTCTGAAACCGCGTTAACGCGCATTTTTGCGGCAACCCGTCCGGGAGCCAGTGTGGCTTCGACGGGGCTTAAACTCTTTCCGTGGTATCTCGGTATCGCCAATATTTGGTTGTTGGCGATTTCTTATCCTTATTTCACAACCTTTAAGGGGCTAGCCAAACCCTGGCAACCGCTAAAACAATATGTTGACGTAGTTAGCTTCCATCTCACATTTATGGGTAGCGGTTATATCACTATAGGAAAGCGCCGCTGAGCGGCTAAGGAGCCTCTGATTAAAAGCAACCACGTTACAGTGTCGCATTTTCAGTTTCTATTTCCATCGAATTTGGCCAGGCATTAGGGAAGTCAGCTAATACATCTTGATCGCTAGTTTCAGCTACATGTTGTGCTGACCAGCCGAGTAATAAGCTGGCATGTTCACATCGTTGTCTTAAGTCGTTGAGACTGTTTCCGCCCAGATGGACAATACCAAAGCGGTAACTTCCCAGCCACTTGAAATCCTGCTGCAGTTGGTTAGATCGCTTTGGAAACTGTATGAGCAGGCCATCGGGGAAAGCATTGTTGAATGCTTTTTGCTGGCTTGTGCTTGGCATTGCGATAGAGGCATTTGGATCAAAGCTTCTATACACAACGCTTGATGCATGTGTCGCAGTGGGGTTTTTCATCGGTAGGGTTGCTGGATCAATACCATGCGCTAGAGCGATTGCCATTTCGTGTAGATTCACGCCGTTTACCCGTTCGTACAGATCAGAGAATTGTGCTGCCATGCGTGGATTAAATTCAATGATTTTGATTTGATTATTTTGTTGGTCAATGACAAATTCCATGTTAAAGAATCCGTGTGTGAAGCCAATGGCTTGTAGAAATTTGTCAGCAACAATTTCAGCTTTTAGCTGAATTTCATCAGCAAGCTGGCTAGGGTAGTCCCACCGCATGAATGCATCAGTACCTGGGTACATGTGGGCATCAACGACACCCATGCGACGCATATTTCCATCGATGTAATAACCATCGAGACAATGCTGCTGTCCTGGAATATTTTCTTCAAGTATAAGACTGTGGGCAGTACCAGCGTGGGGAATACGTTCCATTAATATTTTTTCAAAGGGTTCAACGAGGTGACGAATGATCCAGAGTTCTTGCCGACTGAAACGTGTATGCTCATGTAGTGCTTGATGGTTTTCGATGTTTTTAGCCAACACAGAGAAGGCGGCCTTAACTGGTTTGACAAATATAGGATAATCGATGCCTGCAGGGATCTCGGAACCGTAAGTGGCATTCAGTCGGCTAAATGGAATATTGGCTTCGGGTGCAACACGCTCTAAAACTTCACGTGCGTACAATTTGTGCTGGCAAGCTAGTACGGCTTCGACTGACGTGCCAGGCAATCCCAACTTCTCCGCGACCAGGGCAGCACACAGTGCGCCATACTGTTCATGGTTACTGACTACAGCCTTAATACCTTGCAGTTTGGCACGTAGCGCCGCAAGTTGACTAAAACGATTTATGTCAAACCATGCGAGTCGTAGTTTGCTTGGGAAACTAAAAAGGTCGAAACCAGCGCAGGACTGAGGCCATTCAGGTGACAGCTTTTTAAATTCGATACGATCCCAATCGTAATCAAAAAGTACCAGTGTCTTATTACGTTTTGTCATGAACTCATCCGGGAGAACATTGAAAGCCTCTTATTTTTTCGACGTGAATAAATATTTTTGATAATTAAGAGTGTAGGTAACATGAAAAGTTTTAAGTACTCGCCTGATTATCTGAAAAAATGTATATAGATAATACAATGCTCATGCAGCATTGCCTAGTTCAAGCGTGTTTTCGATTTTGTGACATTCAAGTTGACCGATTCACGCTTTATTTGTGGTAAGCAATTACCCTGTATCCATTGCGCTTACAGTCTACTTTGTCTTTTCCTCTTTAAAAGCATTAGCCAATAAAAAAGCTTGCCTCGAAATATTCGGGCAAGCTTTTTTATTGGTGGTGTGATGACGTTTGTTACTTCATCGCATTTTGTGCAGCATATAGCGCGACGCCTTTATTAATGTCTGCACCCATATCGATTAATACTGCTTCGAGTGCAGATATACATAGGAAGATATTTTCGACTCGTGAGGTGTGACCCATCAAACCGATGCGCCATACTTTACCTGCCAGTGCGCCCAGGCCAGCACCGATTTCAAGGTTGAAATCATTGAGCAGGCGAGAACGTACTTCGGCTTCATCTACACCATCAGGAATGGACACTGAGTTTAATTGAGGTAAGCGGTAGTCTTCTTCGACCACAAATGATAGCCCCATGGCTTCAAGGCCAGCACGTAATACCAAATGATTTTTGTAATGGCGTGCCCACGAATTTTCCAGACCTTCTTCCTGTAGCATGACCAGTGATTCATGTAATGCAAACAATGAATTTACCGGTGCGGTGTGGTGGTAGGTGCGCTTGGCGTTTGGTCCCCAGTAACCCATGAGGAAATTGGTATCGAGGAACCAGCTCTGTACCTTTGTTTTACGTGAGGTGATTACATCGACAGCGCGATCACTAAAACTAACCGGTGAAATGCCCGGTGTACAGGAAAGACATTTTTGCGTGCCTGAATAAATGGCATCGATACCCCAGTCATCGACGCGTAGTTCGCTGCCACCCAGTGAGGTTACGGCATCAACCAGTGTTAAAGCGTCATGATTGTGTGCAATTTTGCAGATGGTTTCTGCATCTGAACGTGCACCAGTAGAGGTTTCTGCATGAACAAAAGCAACCGCTTTAGCGCCCGGGTTTGCTTTGCATGCGTCTTCGATTTTTTGTGGGTCGACGGGTTTGCCCCAGTCGTCTTCGACCATGATAGGTATTGCGCCACAACGCTCGGTGACTTCTTTCATACGGCCGCCGAAAACGCCGTTTGATCCAATGATGGCAGTGTCACCAGGTTCAAGAATATTTTGGAAGGTAGTTTCCATGCCTGCAGAACCGGGAGCAGAAATTGGAATGGTCAGTTGGTTTTCAGTTTTAAAAGCATACTGCAGCATGGTTTTTACTTCATCCATCATGCCGACGAAGGCAGGGTCGAGATGGCCTATACACGGACGTGCCATCGCACCGGTTATACGCGGGTGTACGTCGGAAGGACCAGGGCCCATTAAGGTGCGAATAGGTGGGTTGAATGAAGTGATGCTCATAATTTTACCTTTGTTTATTCTATTAGATATTAATTAGGGCGCTATTGTGCCAGATAATGTTCCTTTCAACTACTTAATTGAAACAGGCTTTTGTTTTGCTCCGGGTTATAGCGATTAATTTTTATCGGTGGCGTTTTAAGTGTGTGAGTTTGTCGTTTATTCACCCGATTAAAGCAGTAATTCTAACCAGTGTTTAACAGGGGTCTCTGTGCCGCTTTGCAGGTGTAGCTGGCAGCCGATATTGGCGGTAACAATGACATCAGGCTCTGCTTTTTCTATGTTGTTAAGTTTATTCGATAGTAATTGTTGTGATAGTTTTCTTTGCGTAATCGAATACGTGCCCGCTGAACCACAACATAAATGTTTGTCAGTAAAGTTTTGCACCGTGTAACCACAGGCTTCAAGAATTGGTTCGATTACGTTCTTCAACTGCATGCCGTGTTGTAATGTGCATGGTGGGTGGAAAGCGATGTTCTTATTTACCGGCTTGTTATCTTGTTGTCTGCTTAATAATTTAGTCGTTGTTTGTTTATCATTATTAAGTAATTGCGCAACAATCTCTGCCGGGTCTTTATACAAGGCGCTTATGGTACGCGCTTTGTCTGCATAGTCTTTGTCGTCGGCCAATAACTGTTCATACTCTTTAATGGCGACACCGCAACCGCTAGCTGTCATGCAGATTGCTTCAACCGTTCTGCTTTTAATTGAAGGCCACCAATGGTCGATATTGGTTTTTATGATGTGAATAGCCTCTTCTTCTGCATTTAAATGGTGACTCAGTGAACCGCAGCAACCGGCTGAAGCAGGTTCGACGCATTCGATGTTTAATTTATCAAAGACAAGTTTTGCAGCGATGTCGATGTTCGGTTGTAGATCGGATTGTACACAGCCTGCAATGAGTAATATTTTTTTACGGTGCGACTTTTTTTCAAAAGGCAGTTTTTTCTGTTTTGCCGGTATCGATCGTTTGATGCTGGTGGGCATCAAGGGTCTGACTAATTGTCCGCTACCAAGTAATAATGAAAATAGATGTTTGCTTAAAAATAATTTTCTTAAAGAAAAATGCAGCAGACGTTGGAAGAGACTACGTGAAACTTTTTCGTTTATTACCGAGCGACCGATATTTAACAGGTGACTGTATTCAACGCCAGAAGGGCAGGTGCTCTCGCAGTTTCTACAGGTTAGGCAACGGTCGAGATGCAGTTGTGTTTTTCGGCTTGGGGTTTCGCCTTCGAGCATCTGTTTTATCAGATAGATACGTCCTCTGGGGCCGTCGAGTTCATCGCCGCGAATCTGGTAGGTCGGGCAGGTGGCATTACAAAAACCGCAATGGACACAGCTGCGCAAGATTCGGTTAGCTTGCTCTGTATCGTGAGCGCTTAAAATATCGCTTATTAGATTAGTTTTCATATTGGCTGCGGTGACACTTACAGGTCTGAGTACAGACGTCCTGGGTTGAAAATATTGGCAGGATCAAATGCCTGTTTTAAGTTTTTGTGTAGTTTTAAAATACCTGCCTGCAGTGGCTGGAAAATATCAGTTGTTGTTCCGTCGCTGCTGTTTAGTGGGTAGCGCGTGGCATGGCCTTGATGGCTTGCGGCTGCTGCATGCAGGTCGGCTTCTTGCTTTACCCAACGCAGCGCGCCGCCCCATTCGATTAACTGGTTGTCGGTAGTATCGTCGCCATAGCGTTCTGTTGTTGGCTGATGTGAACAACGCCAGAGTTTTTCTGTATTTTGGAAAAAATCATGGGTTTGATTTTTGATCTGTGACCAGAATGCATTATCGATTTCTGTGCTATCAAAAACACTGTTAATTGTTTGTAGCGACTGTTTGACAGCAGAGTGAGTGCTGCCTAGTCGTAGATATAATGTGTCTTTGAAAATGCAACTGGCGGAACTCGGTAAACCTTGCATAATCCATTGTTGAATATGTTTTATGGCGGTACCGGCATCTGTGGTTAGTTGCAGTGAAATCTCTGTTTCGTTTACCGGTAATATCTTTATGGAAACATCTAATATTACACCGAGTGTACCCTGCGCGCCGACCATTAGACGTGAGGCATCATAACCGGCGACATTTTTCATTACCTGACCACCGAAGCGACATTTTTCTGCCCTACCATTGATGATGGTCGTGCCCAGCACGAAGTCGCGTGCAGCGCCACAAGTTGCTCGTCGCGGACCAGAAAGGCCGCTGGCTATTACACCACCGATGGTAGTTTCGGCATCATGTTGTGGCGGCTCAAAGCCGAGCATCTGATTATTCGATTTTAATTCGGCCTCCAGGTCACAAAGTTTTGTTCCGCTACGTACGGTAACGACTAATTCACTCGGATGATACTCGGTAATGCCGTGATGTTCGGCCAGGCTTAAATTCTGAGCATCAATGTGGTTGCCGTAGAATGTTTTTGAGTTGCCCGCACTGATTCGTAGCGGGGTACTGTGTTCAACGGCATCCGTAATTTGTTGATGTATGGTTTTGCTTGCATCATTCATAATGGTTGGTTTTTTAAAAGCGTTCGAGTTCCGGGTGCGGCAGTTTGCCATGGTGTACATGCATGGCGCCAAATTCGGCACAACGCTGCAATGTAGGGATGTTTTTGCCGGGGTTAAGCAACTGTTTTTTGTCGAAGGCAATTTTTATGTTATGAAACTGTGTAATCTCGTCACTGTTGAACTGGCCGCACATCTGGTTAATTTTTTCGATACCAACACCGTGCTCACCGGTTATGGTGCCGCCGACTTCAACACAGTAGTCCAGTATTTTTCCGCCAAGTTCTTCGGTGTGTTCTAACTCGCCTTCGTTGTTTGCGTCAAACAGTATTAACGGGTGCAGGTTACCGTCTCCGGCATGAAAAACGTTGACGATGGTTAGGCCGTATTCTTCAGACAGGTCACTTATTTTCTGTAATACATTGGCGATCTGATGGCGTGGAATGGTGCCGTCCATACAGTAATAATCAGGTGAAAGACGACCAACGGCAGGGAATGCGGCTTTGCGACCGGCCCAGAACAGTGCGCGTTGTTGTTCATCTTTTGCCAGACGAATATCGCTAGCGCCGGCGTTTTTTAATATTTGTTCTGCCAGCGTTAATTGATCGGCGACTTCTTCTTCGGTGCCATCAATTTCACATAATAATATAGCGGCGGCATCAAGTGGGTAACCAGCGTGCGCGAAGTCTTCGGCTGCTCTGAGCGCGTCGTTATCCATTAATTCTAATCCGGCGGGGATAATGCCCTCGGCAATTACGTCACTGACAGCCGCACCAGCGGTGGCGACATCATCGAACGAAACCAGCAATACTTTGGCAACGGCGGGTATCGGTAAAAGTTTTACCGTAATCTCTGTGATGATGGCCAGCAAGCCTTCGGAGCCGGTAAGTATTGCGAGCAAGTCGTAGCCTGGTGAGTCTAATGCATCACAGGCGATGGTGAGTTCGTCGCCATCCATTGTTAACACTTTTAACTTGATAATGT
>JAESSQ010000183.1 GCA_016764035.1 Gammaproteobacteria bacterium | reverse complement strand
TTCAAAGTTAATTGGTACGGCTAAACGTGCCGCCAGAAACACCAATAAACGGGCAGAGAAAAAACAGGAGAATAATTATGTCGCATGTTCTGGTTCCGCTTGCACAAGGTTGTGAAGAATTAGAAGCCATAACAATCACCAACTTACTGGTTCGTGCCGGGATAAAGGTAACCACCTGTGGTCTCGATGAACACCCGGTAAAAGCCTCACGTGGCATCACCATTATCCCTGATACAAGTATCGATAAAGTACTGGACAACACGTACGACCTAATCGTTTTACCTGGCGGACTCCCTGGTGCTGACCACCTTCGCGATAATACTCACGTCCAGACATTAATTAAAAAGCAGGCGGCTAACAACAAGTACGTAGCTGCTATCTGCGCAGCACCTAAAGCACTGGCCACAGCGGGAATATTAGAAGGAAAAGTCGCAACCAGTTTTCCTGGTGTACTGGCAGCATTAAAAAATCACAACATTATTATTTCTGATAATGCCGTAGAGATTGATGGCAACATCATCACCTCGCGTAGTGCCGGCACCGCCATGGAATTTACCTTAAGCTTAATCGAATTACTCGAAGGTAAAGAAAAGCGTGACGAGGTCGATCAGCAACTTGCTCGCTAGATTCAACATAAAATTATTGCATTACCAAACACGTTCCCATCTTTACACTTATGTTCCTTTTATTAAAATATAAGCGTAAAATCCGACTCGAACTTAAAGAAACACAAGCTTAAAATGCATCCATTACCAATAAATGTGATGCCATTTACTGCCGTATAATTCAACCATGAATTAATCCAAGTTCCCTTAACAATAAATCACATGGCTAACGCGGAGAAACAGACATGGATGCTGCTCTCGATTATCTACGTAACACCTTTGGTTATTCCGATTTTCGCCTACAACAACAAGACATAACGCAGACCTTGATTGATGGTGGTGACGCCGTTGTGCTCATGCCTACAGGCGGCGGCAAATCATTATGCTACCAGATACCGTCTCTGGTTCGTAGCGGCACAGGTATAATTATTTCACCCTTGATTGCCCTGATGCACGACCAGGTCAGCGCGCTACAGCAACTTGGCATTAATGCTGCCTACCTCAACTCCTCACTCGATGCACAAGCCGCTAATAAGACCGAGCAAGATCTGATCAATGGTCGCCTGGATATGTTGTATGTTGCCCCCGAACGATTAACCACCAGCCGTTTTCTTAACTTACTTAGACAATCAACTATTTCTCTTTTCGCCATCGATGAGGCGCATTGTGTTTCACAATGGGGACATGATTTTCGTCCAGACTACATACAACTATCACTACTACACGAACAGTTTCCTGATATCCCCCGTATCGCTTTAACCGCGACGGCCGATGAAAAAACCCGTGTAGAAATAAAACATAGGCTGGCACTCGACAATGCGAATGAATATATCTCAAGTTTTGATCGCCCCAACATTTGTTATCGCATAAGCGAATCACAAAGCAACGCGCGTACAGCTCTGCTACGCTTCATACAAAATGAGCATGAGCTTGACGCAGGCATTGTGTATTGTCTGTCACGAAAAAAAGTGGATACCATCGCGCAGTGGCTTACCGATAAAGGTTTAACCGCACTGCCTTATCATGCTGGTTTATCAAACCAGGTCAAACAGGACAACCAACAGCGTTTTCTGAACGAGGACGCTATCATTATTGTCGCAACCATTGCTTTCGGTATGGGCATAGACAAACCCGATGTGCGTTTTGTCGCGCATCTAAATCTGCCTAAAAGTATGGAAGCCTATTATCAGGAAACGGGGCGTGCTGGTCGTGACGGCCAGCCAGCCAATGCCTGGATGAGTTATGGCTTACAAGATGTCATCACCCTCAAACAAATGATGGCGACCTCTTCTGCTGAAGAGAAATACAAACGTGTCGAAAATCTTAAGCTCGAAACCATGTTGGGCTTTACCGAAATTATTAGCTGCCGTCGCCAGGCACTACTCAAGTATTTTGATGAAGAATTAAAAGAACCCTGCGGCAATTGCGACAACTGCTTAAATCCGGCTGAAACCTGGGATGCAAGTGTCGCTGCACAAAAGGCTCTCTCTTGCGTATATCGTACAGGACAGCGTTTTGGTGTTAACTATCTTATCGATGTTTTAACCGAAAAGAATAATGAACGCGTAATACAATTCGGCCATAACCAACTAAGTGTTTTTGGTATTGGTAAAGAATATGATGCCAAACAATGGCGCAGCATTTTTCGTCAACTGATTAGCCGAAATTTTTTGGCTGTTGACGTAGAAGGCCATGGTAGTTTGCACCTTACCGAAACATGTCGAGCTGTGCTAAAAGGTAAGCAGTCATTATTATTACGTAAAGATAGCAAAGCGGTAAAATCTTCTCGCAGAGGGCGCAAGCTTTATAACACAGAAAACGATTCTCTTAATTTATTGTGGGAGTCTCTACGTAACTGCCGTAAAAAAATTGCAGATGAAAATGATGTGCCGCCGTTTGTTATTTTTCACGATGCCACACTCGTAGAAATGATGGAACGACAACCCGCGAACGACGAACAATTTTTGCGCCTCAGTGGCGTTGGTGAAAAAAAACTGGAAAAATATGCGAAAGCTTTTCTTAATGTCATCCAGCAACACAGTCATTCACAGAAACAGGGCACAACAGATACTGTCGCTGATAGCCTGGCTCTATTTCGTGACGGCCTGGATGTTACGGCGATAGCCAACCAAAGAAAGCTAAAATCATCAACCGTATATACACACCTCGCCAACTGTATTGAACAAGGCGAACTCAAACTAAATGAAGTCGTCGATTTAAACGAACACGATATTAATACCATTCATGAAACACTTCTCAGTGTCGATGATGGCAGTGGTAAATTAAAAGCTGTCTACGATGCGCTGGATGGTATGTTTGAATATCACACTATCCAGTGTGTCCGCGCTGCGCTACTACCTGGTTAATAAAGTCTTTTATTTTTTTACTGTGCAAGCTCAGCGCAATTTATGTAATGAAATCTGTTTTACAATTAACTTGCTAATCGATGCCGATGTCGCCAAATTTATAGCATAACCTTTATCTATTGCTATGGTTTTAAGATGCCATTTTTCTTCATCTAACATAGCTATACTTTTTTTTAATTTCACGTCACGCATGCGTGCAATTCCTGCCGTATCGGCCGCTTTAACTACCGCCTCTTTTTTTGACCACAAATCAAAAAATAAAGCCGGTGTTTTTTTTATGGCAATTAACTCATCTGAAGACAACACCGAGGTAAAGCTGAGTCGCTTAAGTTCTTTAATTTTTTCGACATCAATACCTACGTTTAATGACTTACTGGCAGCCACCATTATGTAGTCACCTGAATGTGAAATGTTAAAATCATAAGCATCATCATGCTTCCAATATGGCTTACCTGACTCAGGATAATTAACATCACTTAAGGTGAATTTCGTTACACCGTCATCTTGTG
>JAESSQ010000182.1 GCA_016764035.1 Gammaproteobacteria bacterium | reverse complement strand
TCACAGGATGAAATTGATGCCTTACTTAATGGTGTCGATAGTGGTGAGGTAGATACCGATGCCAGCGAAATGGTCGATGGTGAAATAGCATCATATGAATTGGGTAGTCATGACCGAATTATTCGTGGTCGTATGCCTACCCTGGATATGATCAATGAAAGGTTTGCACGTTATTTACGTATCAGCATGTTTAATATGCTTCATCGTTCGATAGAAGTCACGGTGTCTGGTGTCAACATGATTAAATTTTCAGAATATGTGCGTGGCCTGTTCATGCCTACGAGTTTAAATCTTGTCAACATAAACCCACTTCGCGGTACAGGGTTATTCGTCCTGGAGCCAACATTGGTATTTGGTACAGTGGATAACTTTTTCGGTGGCGATGGACGATATCATACCAGGATCGAAGGCCGTGAATTTACGCCAACAGAAAACAGGGTTATTCAATTATTGTTGGATATTTTATTTGAAGACTTGAGAAAATCCTGGAAGCCTGTCATGGAATTAGATTTCAAATTCCTCAATTCAGAGGTCAACCCACAATTTGCCAATATTGTTAGTCCTACTGAAGTTGTGGTGGTATCAAAATTTAAGATAGAGCTCGAAGGTAATGCGGGAGAATTACATATTGTTATGCCTTATTCGATGCTTGAACCCATTCGCGAAATACTCGATACCGGTATGCAAAGTGATCAGGCTACTGTTGATGACCGATGGTCATTATCATTAAAGGAAGAGTTGAAACAGGCTGTTATTCGAATTGATAGTTCGATGTGTCACACAAAGATGACACTTGGTGAAGTGCTGAATTTAAACGAAGGCGACGTCATACCCATCGACATGCCAGATATGGTGACAGTATGCGCTGCCGATACACCAATATTCAGAGGTGTATTAGGACGTTCGAATGGTAAAAATTCTGTTCAGTTTGTAGCCCCCATTACACGGCCTGATTATTAAACTAGATAATTTATATAACAGTAAAAGTACTTTAACTAGAGGATTTAAAAAATGACCGAAGAAACCCAACAACCCGAGGCAGACGAACAGGTAGATGACTGGGGAGCTGCGATGGCAGAACAGGGCGATACTGAAATAGTAAATGGTGATGCAACTGATCCTTCAGCAGACGTGATGGGATCATCATCGGTAAATACTGATCAACAAACTACAGACAATTATCAACCCGCAGCATTAAAAGAACTGGATAATCGACCAGGACAATTGACAACTTCCGATGCAAATCTTGATGTCATTCTTGATATACCCGTAACACTTTCCATGGAAATTGGACGTACAGAATTACCTATTCATAACCTACTGCAACTCAATCAGGGTTCTGTTGTTGAACTAGATCGTCTGGCGGGTGAACCGCTAGATGTGTTAATTAACGGCACGTTGATAGCACATGGTGAAGTAGTTGTTGTCAATGAAAAATTTGGTATTCGTTTGACGGACGTGATTAGTCCAGCTGAACGTGTGAAAAAACTTAAATAGCCCTATTATGAAACGTATAAAAATAAAATTAAATTGTGTTTTTTTGCTTTTTATTTATTCATCAACCCATGTCTATGCGGTTGATCAAAACACAATACCTGTAGTGAGTTCAGATCCGATGAGCGGGCACTATCTGTTACAACTGATTATTGGCTTGATTGTTGTTGTTGCATGCATCGTCGTTTTGGCGTGGTTCACAAAACGCATTAATCGCTTACAGTCTTCTAGCGGTAGCCTGATGACAGTACTTGGTGGTCTAAGTATGGGCTCACGTGAAAAGGTTGTTCTTTTACAGGTTGGTACACAACAACTTTTAATTGGTGTGGCACCAGGCCGAATAAACACACTGCATGTATTAGATACGCCTGTTGAAAACGTTACTGCTCATTCAGTAAATAATTTATCAGAAAGTTTTGCCGATAAATTAAAAGGTATATTAAAAGAAGGTGAGAAATGAAACACATAATTTTCGATAAACGATTATTGATGTTGTTTGTTTTATTATTGTTGCCTGTTACCAGTGCCTTATCAGCACAAGGTTTAACGGCATTTACTGTAACCCCGACAACAGGTGGTGGTGAAACATATACAGTCACCATACAAATACTTGCATTTATGACAGTGCTTAGTTTGTTGCCTGCGGCATTGATAATGACAACATCATTCACACGCATAATTATTGTTCTATCGATATTACGTCAGGCCATCGGTACAGCTCAAACGCCATCAAATCAAATTCTTCTCGGTCTGGCATTATTCTTATCATTTTTTATCATGGCACCTGTTTTTAACACGGCTTATACCGCTGGTGTGCAACCATATTTAGATGAAGAAATGAGCTCAGAAGTTGCTTTTGCAAAAGCATCAGAACCGTTTTACGAATTTATGATGAATCAGACACGTGAAGCCGATTTGATTATGTTTTCAGAAATTTCAGGACATGGGCAACTTGATCCGGCAAAAAAAGTACCGTTCTCAATATTGTTACCTTCTTTTGTTACCAGTGAATTAAAAACGGCATTTCAGATTGGTTTTTTAATTTTTATTCCTTTTTTGGTTATCGATATAGTCGTTGCCAGTGTATTGATGTCGATGGGTATGATGATGTTATCGCCGATGATTATTTCATTGCCATTTAAATTAATGTTATTCGTATTAATTGATGGTTGGTCTTTGGTGATGGGGACCATTGCTTCGAGTTTTTATGTGTAATCGTAAATATATAACAGAGACAATGTTATGACACCTGAAATGGCACTTGATGTAGGACGTGATGCTTTGTGGGTAATCGCATTATTATCAGCACCACTACTATTGTCTGCACTAGCCGTTGGTCTTTTCGTGGGAATGATTCAGGCGGCGACGCAAATTCAGGAGATGACCTTAACGTTTATACCTAAATTGATCGTTCTGGCATTAGCACTGCTAATAGCAGGCCCCTGGATGCTAGGTACATTAACCGAATTTACCATTACATTGTTTCAAAGTATTCCTGAGTTAATTGGCTAATGCGTATAAAAAAACAAGGTGGTTGGTAATGGCTTTTACAGGTGCGGAACTAACCACCTGGTTAGCAACATTATTATGGCCTTTTATGCGTATAGGTGCGATGTTTGCCGCTGTTCCTATTTTTTCTGCACGTAGCGTACCTGTACGTATTCGTATAATTCTTGCCTTTCTTATTTCATCGTTATTAATACCGGTTATTCCTGCACCACCCGTTGTTGACCTTATCAGTGGGCAGGCACTCATTATAAGCATTCATCAGATCATTATTGGGCTTGCGATGGGATTTATTTTGCAACTTGTTTTTGCAGCCTTTGTTATTGCTGGTCAGAGTATTGCTATGGCTATGGGCCTTGGTTTTGCATCCATTATCGATCCGCAAAACGGCGTTCAAGTACCTGTAATTAGTCAGGCTTTTTTAATCATGGTGACCTTAATATTTTTAGCACTTAATGGTCATTTGATATTAATCGAAATGCTGGCAAACAGTTTTCATAATCTCCCGGTTGGCATGTTAGTACCATCACGTGATGGTTTATGGCAATTGGTTAACTGGGGTAGTGATATGTTTACAGGTGGAATGCTGATTGCACTACCTGCTGTCGCTGCGCTCTTATTAGTCAATCTGGCTTTTGGTGTAACAACACGTGCAGCACCACAATTAAATATTTTTGCAGTGGGTTTTCCAGTAATGATAATGGTAGGTCTGTCATTTATGATTCTGACCTTACCTACCTTAACCTCACATGTTAGTCGTTTGATGATGAGTTCTTTTGAACTGATTCAAAGATTTTTAGCTTCGGCGACTTAAGGCTACGAAATGTCAGAACAAACAGGACAGGAACGTACCGAACAAGCCACCCCAAAAAAGTTACTTGAATCACGTAAGAAAGGCCAGGTGCCCCGTTCCAAAGAACTTAACAGTATGGCTCTGTTAATGGCTGCTGCGGGTGGGTTTTTATTATTTGGCGAAAACGTGTTAGGTGGTTTAAGCGACCTATTAAAAAATGGACTGAGTATAAAAAATGCCCAACAGTTAGATGGTAACGCAATTATTGAACATTTTGCAGAGACAGCACTAAATAGCATGCTTATCGTTACACCACTTTTTGTATTACTTACGGTTGTGGTTTTGTTAACACCTATAGGTTTAGGCGGTTGGTCTTTTAGTCTTAAAGCGGTAAGTTTTAAATTAGAAAAACTCGATCCTATTAAAGGCATAGGTAGAATATTTGCTTTAAAAGGATTAATGGAACTTCTCAAAGTTTTAGCTAAATTTATATTAGTTGCCAGTATGTCTGCCTTAATTATTTGGTCAGTTATCGATGAACTGATTGGATTAGGCAATGAGCCAATTAATTCGGCATTAGCGCATGTGGCGCAATTATGTGCCTGGGCATTTTTAGCATGTAGTAGCGTAATGATAATTATTGCAGCAATTGATGCGCCTTTCCAACTTTGGCAACACAGTAAAGAACTGAAAATGACTAAGCAGGAAGTTAAAGATGAAAATAAAGAAACCGACGGTCGCCCAGAAGTAAAAGGGCGTATTCGCGCCATGCAGTTAGAAATGTCCCAGCGTCGGATGATGGAGGCGGTACCTACAGCAGACGTCATCATAACCAACCCTACACATTACGCCGTGGCTTTAAGTTATGACCAATTTGGCACTAAAGCACCTGTCGTGGTTGCAAAAGGTGCAGATAACATAGCCATGCAAATTCGTATCATTGCTGATAAGAATGAAGTCACCATCGTTTCGTCTCCACCATTAGCACGTGCATTGTTTGCCAGCACGGAAATTGACCAGGAAATTCCGGGTGGTCTTTATGTGGCGGTAGCAACAATACTGTCTTACGTTTATCAATTAAAAGTGGTCAATATTAATGGTGGCCAAAAACCAGAAACACCAGATGAACTACCAATACCCGAAGAATTACAAGATTTATTAAAACCAGAAGATGCAGACCAATAAATATTTTCAGCAGGGAAACATTTGAAATGAAACCAGAGGCACAACGATGAGTTACAGCGCAGTATTAATGAATAATACACCTTCGATAAAAGGTTTAGGTATACCTCTGTTGCTGGTGGCTATGTTAGCGATGATGGTCTTACCCTTACCGCCTATCATGCTTGACTTGTTCTTTACATTTAATATCGCTTTATCTCTCGTGGTTTTACTGGTTGTTATTTAGACTGTTCGTCCGCTAGATTTTAATGTCTTTCCAACGGTATTACTTGCAGCTACCTTACTTCGTTTGTCTCTCAATGTCGCATCAACACGTGTGGTATTACTTGATGGACATACAGGTACAGGTGCCG
>JAESSQ010000181.1 GCA_016764035.1 Gammaproteobacteria bacterium | reverse complement strand
CGTTTATCCGTTTGGCTTAATGTGCCCATAATGCCAAAATCTACAGCGATGTATTTTGGGTTTGCTGGCTTAGTGGTATCGACAAAAATATTACCCGGATGCATATCCGCATGAAAAAAATTATGCGAGAACACCTGGGTAAAAAATATCTCAACACCGAGCGCCGCTAAACGCTCCATGTCGGTGTTCTGCTCTTTCAGTGCCGCTATATCTCGAACCGGTATGCCATAGATTCTTTCCATGACCATGACATTTTTACGTACGAAATCCCAATGAATTATCGGCACGTATAAATCATTGGAATCGGTAAAGTTTCTGCGTAATTGACTGGCGTTGGCGGCCTCGCGTAACAGGTCCAGTTCATCCAGTATGGTTTTTTCATATTCAGCAACCACTTCAACGGGGCGTAATCGTCGAAGCTGTGTTGAATATTTTGCCGCCAGTTCGGCAATAATAAATAACAGCGAGATATCACGTTTGATGACAGGCAATATATCTGGTCGTAATACTTTTACGACGACGTCTTCACCTGTTTTTAAAACAGCTGAATGCACCTGTGCCACAGAGGCAGATGCCAGCGGCTTTTCCTCAAAGCTTTCAAATAAGTTTTCAATTTTTTCATCAAAGGCTTTTTCGATGATAAGAATGGACTGCTTTGTTGGGAAGGACGGAACATTATCCTGCAGACGTTGCAGCTCATCGGCGATATCATCAGCAAGCAAGTCTCGACGTGTCGACAACATTTGTCCAAACTTGATAAATATTGGCCCCAGGTCTTCAAGGGCTTCGCGCATTCTGACGGCACGCGGTTTACGTTGACGACGAAACCAGTTCCAGGGCAATACATAGATAATTATACGAAAGGGTCGAAATAGATGTGTAGCAAAAATGATGTCATCTAAGCCATGTCGCATTAACACCCAGTTAATACGTAACAATCTAACAAACTGACCTGGTGTTAATAATGGCATTTATTTTATTCTTTTTATTATAATGAACTGGCCAGCGAATTAATCTTAGCCTGTAATCGATCAACATCATCCCTTAATTGATCAACTTTATTATTAAAAATAGTAAGCTCTGTTTCTGTTACTACGTCTCGGCTTTCTTCTTGTAAGTACTCACTAACACTGCCGGATACTGATGTAAGTGTTTGCTTGCTCCATTGTGCTACATTTTTACCTGAATTATGTAACTGATAAGCCAGACTATCACCAACAAGCTCTGATAATGGTTCTGCCCAGTCGATGTCCATCTGCGATAAAGCATTTTTAAACTTATGCCCTAACCGCGTATCGCCGCTTATTTCTACTTCACCTTTTAATAACATGGTAGCAGTATTTGACACCAGGCCCATCTTAAATAATGACAGCGGTGATCCTCGCAACACCGTATCGACAGAGCCTTCATGTTCACCACTGAGATGAATACCCGAAGCATCTGGGCACAGATAACAGGTCTTGTTAATACCGCTTATTTCTATCTTGATGACTTTGCCGTCGAAGGCCGCCAATTTATCCAGCATTTCAGGGTCGAGCGCAAGGTAACGATTGATAGCCGCTTCAAGTATTAGCATAACAAGAATGAACCGTGGCCAACATAAACATGGATTACAATTTAAACCCTTTGTGCAGGGCAACAATGCCACCGGTCATATTATGGTACGTGCATCGCTCAAAGCCAGCGTCAGACATCATCTGCTTTAAGGTGTCTTGACCAGGATGCATGCGGATAGATTCAGCAAGATAACGATAACTTTCTTCATCGTTAGCAATTAATTTTCCCATCTTTGGTAGTATATTAAATGAATAAAAATCATAAAGCTTATCCAGCCCGGGCACGACGGGTTTTGAAAACTCTAATATCAGTAAGCGTCCACCCGGTTTCAACACACGAAACATAGACTGCAGCGCTTTATCCTGATGTGTGACATTTCGCAGACCAAAGGCAATGGTTACGCAATTAAAACTATTGTCTGCAAAAGGCAGCTCTTCAGCATTGGCTTCAACAAAATCAATGTTGCCGGCATAACCTTTATCCAGCAGTCGTTTGCGGCCTTCTTCGAGCATCGACGCATTAATATCAGAGATTATAATTTTTCCTGCAGGCCCTACCTGTTGTGACATCTGCATGGTCAGGTCGCCGGTTCCACCAGCAACATCCAGTGCGCTATCACCTGGCTTAAGACCCGTGTGCTGCATGGCTATTTTTTTCCAGATACGGTGAACACCAAAAGACATGACATCATTCATGATGTCATATTTACTGGCGACCGAGTCAAACACGCCACCAACTAAACTTTCTTTTTGATTCTCATCAACCGTTTTATAACCAAAATGTGTTTTATTTTTTGTCATTTTTTCGAAGCGTAAAGCTCTAATCTATTTTTCTACGTTCGTGTCCGGCGGCTTTTAATCTTTCCAGATAATGCTGCCAGTTTGCTTCATAGTTAGCACCTAGTTCATACAAGTATGTCCAAGTATATAAACCGGTATCGTGTTTGTCATCAAACCTGAATTTCAATGCATAGTTACCCATCGGCTCTATCGCTTCTATGCCAACCTCTTCTTTATTAAGTTGCAAAACTTCCTGCCCAGGGCCATGACCCGTCACTTCTGCAGACGGTGAATAAACGCGCAGGTACTCACAGGGCAATTGGTGTTTGGTGCCGTCTTCATATTCAACTTCTAATACACGACTTTTCTGGTGTAAATTTATATTTACGGGTTTTACAGTACTGGTCTTCGACATAACAATCTCGATCTCATTAATTACAATAACGGTCTTACTATAAAATATATCGGTTTAAATCTTCATCCTCGACCAGCTCAGTCAAGCGTTCATTGACATAATCAGCATTGATAACCACCGATTCACCCGAACGGTCTGGCGCTGAGTAGGATATCTCTTCTAACAGACGCTCCATTATCGTATGCAAACGTCGCGCACCAATATTTTCTGTGCTCTCGTTAACATCAAAGGCCGATTTTGCAATTTGTTTTACGCCGTCCTCGGTAAAGTCGATGCTAAAACCTTCGGTATTCATTAAAGCTTTGTACTGGATGGTTAACGCAGCATCTGGCTCCGTTAATATTCGCTCAAAATCTTCAGCGTTCAATGCCGATAATTCTACACGTATCGGCAACCGGCCTTGTAGCTCTGGTATAAGGTCACTGGGTTTGGTCAGATGAAATGCGCCCGAGGCTATAAATAAAATGTGATCGGTTTTGACCATGCCATATTTGGTCGAAACGGTGCAGCCTTCGACTAGCGGTAGCAGGTCACGTTGCACACCTTCACGCGAAACATCTGCGCCACCACCACTGTCTGCACGTTTGGCGACTTTATCTATTTCATCGATAAAAACAATGCCATTCTGCTCTGCATTTTCTACCGCCCTGGCTTTAATCTCATCGTCTTTAAGTAGCTTCGCTGCTTCTTCATCGAGAATAACTTGGCGCGCTTTTTCAATACGAAGTTTATTCACCTTCTTTTTATCATTGCCCATGTTGGCAAACATGCCTTGCAATTGAGATGTCATTTCTTCCATGCCTGGTGGCGCCATGATTTCTACACCGACGGATGCCGCTGCCATTTCCAATTCAATCTCTTTGTCATCTAGCTCGCCATTACGCAATTTTTCTCTAAATTTTTTGCGCGTTGTATTATCCTTATTTTCTTCAGGCTCGCCGAACTCATTTCTCGCAGGAGGCAGTAATGCGTCTAATATGCGCTCTTCCGCCGCCTGTTCTGCCAGGTGACGTACTTTTGCCATTTCTTGCTCACGCGTTGTCTTTACTGATATATCAACAAGATCGCGAATAATAGAGTCAACTTCGCGTCCAACATAGCCAACTTCGGTAAATTTAGTGGCTTCAACTTTTACGAATGGTGCGTTCGCTAAATGCGCGAGACGACGTGCGATCTCTGTTTTACCTACACCTGTAGGCCCGATCATCAAAATGTTTTTTGGTGTAACTTCATTGCGAAGTACTTCATCGAGCTGCATTCGACGCCAACGATTGCGCAGTGCAATGGCGACTGCACGCTTAGCATCATTTTGACCAATAATATGCTTGTCCAATTCCTGAACAATTTCCCGTGGTGTCATTTCAGACATAGATAACCAACCTTCTTTTTAAATTACTGTAAAACATAGGCAAATGCTGCTAGAAACCGTTAAAGCTCTTCAATTGTACGTGTTTGATTGGTGTAGATACAGATATCGCCGGCAATCGCCAGACTTTTCTCGACGATATCACGCGCCGAAAGCTCGGTACTATCAAACAATGCCCTCGCTGCTGACTGTGCAAATGCGCCACCAGAACCTATCGCAATCAAATCATCAAATGCCTCGATAACGTCGCCAGTACCTGAAACCAATAATGACGACTCTTTATCTGCCACAATTAACATGGCTTCAAGTTTTCGTAACACACGGTCGGTGCGCCAGTCTTTCGCCAATTCTACAGCGGCGCGCTTTAATTGCCCGCTATGGCGTTCCAACATGGCTTCAAAACGATCGAGTAAAGTAAACGCATCAGCTGTCGCGCCAGCGAAACCTACGATAACTTTGTCGCCATAAATTTTACGAACTTTTGTGGCGTTACCTTTCATGATGGTATTACCTAAAGTCACCTGGCCATCGCCACCAACAACAACTTTTCCTGCTCGTCGTACCGTTAAGATGGTCGTACCGTGAAATGCTTCCACTTTGCCGTTCTCCGCGAATTAAGGCTACACAGGTAATCGAAGTAATCGCCTGCTATAAAAACTGGAATTTTACACCATAGAGAAGGCCGCTCATACCTGATGCAGTGCTGTTATTTTAGGAAGAAGCGATAGATATCACTGCAATATTTAAAAATTATAGCTACGGCTGGGGACGCTCAAATGTCCATTGGCTATCATCCGATAAGTTTTTGTCAAAGGTATAGCCTGCCACTGCAAATTGCTTGATATCTTCGGGCTCTTCTATACGATTACGAATAATATAATCTGCCATCAAGCCACGTGCGCGTTTAGCAAATATAGCGACAATACGTGTTTTGCCTGCTTTCGTCTCTTTAAAGTTTATATTTAACAAACGACCGTCCAGCAGCTTCGGCTTTATCGATTTAAAATATTCATTCGATGCCAAATTTACCAATACGGCTACTTTTTGTTTTTTAAGTTGTTTATTTATACTGTGGGTGATCTGCTCACCCCAGAACTGATAAAGGTTATCGCCACGGGTGTTTTTTAATCGCGTCTTCATCTCAAGCCTATAAGGCTGGATTAAATCCATAGGACGTAGGCAACCGTATAAACCAGAGAGGATTCTTAGGTGGTCCTGTGCATAGGCAAAATCATCTTCTTTAAACGCAGTTAGATCAAATCCACCATAGACATCACCTTTAAAAGCAAAAATAGCCTGTTTAGCATTTTTTACGGTAAAGGGTGTATTAAAGGTTTGATATCGCGCCACATTCAAGTCGGCAATTTTTTCGCTTACTGCCATCATTGTCTGTAGCTTTTTACTTTTAATTTTTCGTAGTTCTTTTATCAGTAATTCAGCATCTGATAAATCAGCGGGCTTGCTGTGTTTTTTTGAAAGACTGACAGATTCGAAGTCCTGGCCTTTTGATGGCGATAGCGTAATTAACATTTTTTCTCGAAGGATTATCTTTGTGATAGTAGAGCAAGGATGTATACGCCATTATAATATAAGCAGTGAAACTTTTATCTATAAACCTATCCTCCAGCTTACAATGTTCAACGTTTTTTTCGTGTTATTTTTTTCTGGCGCGTGGGTGGGCATCGTCATAGACACCCGCTAAGTGCTGAAAATCTAAATGTGTATATATCTGCGTCGTGCTTAAATTTGCATGCCCCAGCAACTCCTGTACAGCACGCAAATCTTTTGATGACTCTAATAGATGAGAAGCAAATGAATGGCGCAGCATATGCGGGTAAACATTGGTATTTAGGCCTTGTGCGACAGCCATCTTTTTTAGTTGTTTTTGAATACTGCTATTACTTAATCGGCCGCCACGAATACTGACGAATAAAGCTTGCTCACTTTTATCGGTTAACAGCGCGCGGTGTTTTAGCCAGTGGTTAATCGCTGTTTTTGCCTTGCCACCAAAAGGTATACGCCGCTGCTTTTGCCCTTTACCCGTTACCACTAGCGTTTGTTGCTGCCAGTCGATGTCACGCATATTCAAACCACTTAACTCGGATAAACGCAGACCGCAGGCATACATCAATTCCATCATCGCCCTGTTTCTAACAGGTATCACAGGGCTTTGTACTTTATTACCTGTATTATTTTTGTACAGATTTTTACCGTCTAGCAGCTGTGTAATCTCATCTATGTTCAATGTTTTAGGTAGTCGTTTTGCCGCTTTAGGCGCTGGAACACCCATAGCCGGGTTGTGTGTGGCTCGTTGAAATCGACACAGGAATGTAAATAAACTTCTTATCGAAGAAAGCCAACGCTGCAGACTCTTACCTGACAAGCCCTGGCGATGTAGCTGAGCGACACACTTTCGTATATCTGCCTGT
>JAESSQ010000180.1 GCA_016764035.1 Gammaproteobacteria bacterium | reverse complement strand
GCTGATAATGCGCTTGAGAAAGAGTTACTGGCAGACCCTAAAGAGTTGGCTGAGCATCTGATGTTAATAGACCTTGGTCGTAATGATGCAGGCCGAGTGAGTAAAACCGCAACAGTTGAGCTTACCGATAAAATGTTGGTCGAGCGTTATTCGCATGTTATGCATATCGTTTCTAATGTTACCGGTGAGTTAAAGGAAGGTTTGAATGCGATGGATGTATTGCGTGCAACGTTTCCGGCAGGTACGGTAAGCGGCGCACCAAAAATTCGAGCGATGGAAATCATCGATGAGTTTGAACCGGTAAAACGTGGCATATACTCAGGTGCTGTCGGATATCTTTCGTGGAATGGCAATATGGATACCGCAATTGCGATTCGCACGGCAGTGATAAAAGATAAGCATTTGTCGATACAGGCGGGCGCTGGTATCGTTTATGATTCGATACCGGAAAATGAATGGGCTGAAACCATGAACAAAGCGAGAGCAATATTTCGTGCAGTGACCCTGGCAGAAGCAGGTTTAAAATAAGGCGCATTTTTTGCAGGCTTTAGAGTACATATTTTTATGTTATTAATGATAGATAATTACGATTCGTTTACCTATAACCTGGTGCAGTATTTGGGTGAATTAGGCGCGGATGTGGAAGTGTATCGTAATGATGAAATCACACTGGACGAAATCAAAGCCAGGCAGCCAGAAAAACTGATGATATCGCCAGGGCCGTGTACACCGGATGAAGCAGGTGTCTCGATGGCAGTAATAAAAGCCTTTGCCGGTAAAATTCCGCTATTGGGTGTGTGTTTGGGGCATCAAAGTATCGGCCAGGTCTTTGGTGGCAAGATTGTCCACGCAAAAAAAATCATGCATGGAAAAACATCGCTGATTTACCATAAAAATGGGCATGTATTTTCTGGGCTAAAAAATCCGTATACAGCTACGCGTTACCATTCGCTAGTTATCGAAAAAGAATCTTTACCCGATTGTCTGGAAATCACCGCCTGGACACAGACAGAAGATGGCAACATCGATGAGATTATGGGTGTACGTCATAAAACTATGAATATCGAAGGCGTGCAGTTTCATCCAGAATCAATCCTGACAGAACATGGGCATGATTTGCTGAAAAACTTTTTAAACACGAAGCAATAATTACCGACTAAATGGTTGTCATCTTGAACGTTAGTGAAGGATCTTTTATAACTGTGCAGCAAGATTTCTTCCTGTGGTCGAAATGACAGAAACAACAGAATTAATATTACGAGATAAAATATGAGCACTGCCTTTACCATGCAATCGGCGATTAAAGCCGTAACCGAAAAACGTGATCTAACCGCCAAAGAAATGACAGCGACCATGCGCCTAATCATGACTGGCGAGGCGACACCCGCACAGGTAGGTGGCTTTTTGATTGGTTTGCGTATGAAAGGTGAAACCATTGATGAGATTGCAGCCGCAGCCGGTGTCATGCGTGAGCTTGCCAGTAAGGTAGTTGTCGACAAAGAACATCTGGTCGATACCTGTGGCACCGGTGGTGATGCTTCTGGAAGTTTTAATATATCTACTGCAAGCGCGATTGTGGTGGCTGCCGCAGGTGGCAAAGTTGCCAAACACGGTAATCGTTCGATCAGCAGTAAATCGGGCAGTGCCGACGTGCTGGAAACGGCGGGTGTTAATCTGGAAATAAACCCTGAACAGGTTGCTGATTGTGTGAACACAATAGGCGTCGGCTTTATGTTCGCACCCTTGCATCATAGTGCGATGAAACATGCGATTGGTCCGCGCCGTGAGATGGCAGTACGTACTATTTTTAATGTATTAGGCCCGTTGACGAATCCTGCAGGTGCGCCAAATCAGGTACTGGGTGTGTTTAGTCGTGAGCTGGTTGAACCTTTAGCTTACGTACTGCAACGTTTAGGAAGTGAGCATGTGTTGGTTGTGCATGCTGAAGACGGTATGGATGAGATAAGTATTTCATCCGCTACCTATGTCGCCGAATTACACGATGGAAAAGTAAAAACATATAGTGTCCAGCCTGAAGATTTTGGCATGGTGCGTGCGGACCTGGCATTGATTCGTGCAACCGATTCTGTGCATAGCCTGGAAATTATAAAAAGTGTCTTTGATAACACAGACGGTCCGGCAAAGGATATCGTCTGTTTGAATGCTGGCGCAGCAATCTATGCGGCGGGACTAACGTCGTCGTTGAAGGATGGCGTAATAAAAGCACAGCACGTTATCGCCAGTGGCTCGGTTAGTGAAACACTTAAGCAGCTTATTCAAAAAACCAACGAAAGCTAAGGTATCAGTATTAACAAGTGAGCAAGTCAGGACAAACGTTTTCGTTGCCTACCATGTTGCTTACACAAAAATACCGTGGAACATGATAATGAGTAAAACGCCGGATATTTTAGTCAAAATCCTAAATCGTAAACGTGAGGAGATTGCAGAGCGTTCGTCTAAGATCTCTATTACTGCTTTGAAACAACAAGCTGCATCGGCGGATGCAATACGTGGTTTTATTCAGTCAATTGAAAATAAAATTAGTGAGCAGAAGCCAGCCGTTATTGCAGAAATAAAAAAAGCATCGCCCAGTAAAGGTGTGTTGCGCGAAGATTTTAACCCGACGGAAATCGCCAGCAGTTATGCAGCTAATGGCGCGGCATGTTTGTCGATATTGACCGATAAAGATTATTTTCAGGGCCATGAAGATTATTTGAAGCAGGCAAGGGCTGCCTGCGAGCTGCCGGTTATTCGCAAAGACTTTATTATCGATCCCTACCAGATATATGAAGCACGCGTCATTGACGCCGATTGTATATTGCTAATTGTTTCTGCGCTCGATGATGTGGATCTGCAAGCATTATTTGACCTTACGCACGCGTTGGGCATGGATGTGTTGATGGAGGTGCATGATGCAGCAGAAATGGAGCGTGCATTAAAAACTGGCGCTCGGCTCATCGGCATAAATAACCGCAATCTACGAACATTCGAAACCTCGTTGCAAACCACGTTGGATATGTTAGATATGGTGGATGAGAAACATATCCTGGTTACCGAATCGGGTATCCATACCAAAGATGACGTTAAGCTGATGCGTGATAATAGCGTCAATGCGTTTCTGGTAGGTGAAGCATTTATGCGTGCGGAAGACCCTGGTAAAAAATTAGCCGAGTTATTCTTTTAGTAAAGGCTGTTTTCTTTATGGTTTAACGTGTTCCAAATACGACAATGGTTTTACCGTGTGCAGTAATCAATTCTTCATCTTCAAGGTCTTTTAATACCCGTCCAGCCATCTCACGTGAGCATCCCACCATTTTCGCTATATCCTGACGTGTAGTTTTTATCTGCATACCATCAGGATGTGTCATTGCATCAGGTTGACCGCTGAGGTCCAGTAGGCAATGTGCGATACGACCTTTAACATCGAGGAAGATAAGATCGCGAACTTTTTGGCTGGTTTTTTTTAACCGGTTAAAAATCTGACCGGTCAGCAAAAACATAATCGTGGGGTCCTCATTAACAATCTGTTTGAATTGCGAATAGCTTATTTCAGCAATTAAGGTGTCAGTTCGAGACGTGATGCGCGCGGTACGTTTACCTGCTTCCGTGGCCGCAGGTTCGAACAGCCCTGCTTCACCGAAAAAATCACCCTGATTAAGTTGCGCGAGGATAATTTCTTCACCGGTTTCGCTCTCTGCCTGTACGCTTACTGAGCCCTCAATGATATAGTACAAGCTGTCTGAGGAGTCACCTTCGTGAATGATAACTTTTTTGGCACGGTATGACTTTTTATGGGAAAATTTTAGTAGATGCTCGAGTGAAGGGTTGAGTTTTGGAATCTCTCTGACAATGCTCATTGTGGACGTCCATGGTTTTCATTTAAAATAGATAGTACACAAGATTTAAAAGAACCTAAAGCATCAGTAAACTTATGAACATAAATAAAGGCTTAAGGTCACGCAGAGACTGTAAGCAATTAATAGAGGCGCCCTTAATATGAAAGCAGTCGTAAAGTGGTTGGACAATATGTCTTTTGTTGGCGAGTCTGAAAGTGGTCACTCGGTAGTGATGGACGGTCCGCCGGAAAGTGGCGGTCGTAACCTTGGGGTTAGGCCAATGGAAATGGTGTTGCTGGGCATGGGTGGATGTACCGCATTTGATGTGGTGTTAATTCTTCAGCGACAACGACAGCAGATTACCGATTGTCAGGTGGAATTATCTGCCGAGCGTGCAGATGATGTGCCAAAAGTTTTTACAAAAATTCATGTGCATTATATTGTGAAAGGTAAAAATCTCGATACGAAAAAAGTCGCGCGAGCGGTGGATATGACAGCGGATAAATATTGTTCGGTTTCCATCATGTTGGCAAAAAGTGTCGATGTAACCCATGATTATGAAATTATAGAAGAATAATAAAATGTTCAGTGTTGAGCCGTTAGAAATAACATCAATTGAAGATGTAGAAAATATACAAGATAGTGTCAGTGATAAACAGTTTGATCAGTTATGCGAGCAATATTATCAGTCGTGGTTTCGTTATCATCCAGAAGCTGCTGTCGATGTGGGCATAGATGCGTATGCCGAAATATTAAAAAGTTACGAGCATGATGATATCGGCGCATTGATTGTACTTAATCAAAAAATGCAGTCGGCCATGGATGAGTTAAGCCTTACAGCTTTGTCAGCAGCTAGACAAGTTGATTTTCGTGTTTTGTCGGGCGCGATATCGGTTGAATTGCATGACCTGGAAGAGAACGACTGGCGTTTTCGTAATCCGCTTGAATACCTGCCAATCAATGCCATCTATCAGCTGTTGATTCACCCTGGCGATAATGTCCATAAAGCGACCAAACATCGACTACAGGCTATTCCGGAATATCTACGTGGCGCTAAGGTTATGTTGTCGCATTATCCCGAGCGAGTGGTGCCTGAGTGGACAAATACGGCGATAGGTATTGCACGAGCAGGTGCAGAATTTATACATACGTTGGACAGGAACCCGCTGTTTACTAGCCGGTTTGAAAACCCTGCCAGGCTACAGCCATTGTTTGATGAAGCGGCACACGCGATTACAGATTTTGCCAGTTATCTTGAATACGAAGTATTGCCATCAGCGGCTGGAAAATTTGCATCGGGTCATCATCGGTTTAGTCGTTTGCTTAATGAAAAGCATTTTTTAACAACTGATGCTAAGAAAATTCTCGCTTTTGGGGAGCGCCTGGCAAAACAAACAGAGCAAGAGTTATTGCAGTTTAGTCATACTATTTGCGGTGAAGAAAATATCAAAAAAGCACTGGCAAGCGTTCGTGCTGAACATCCCTCAGCCACGCAGTTGCTCGATAGCTATCGTAAAAGAATGCAAACGGCACATGCCTGGTTACTAAAAGCCGATATTGTTACTGTGCCTGAGCAGCAGTCACTTAACGTACAGCAGACACCAAAATTCCTGCGCGGTATTATTCCTTTCGCTGCCTATGAACCGCCGATGCCGCACGATAAAGAGCAGCGTGGTTTGTATTATGTTACGACAGTGGAAGATGAATTCTTATTGGCGGAGCATAATTATTTCAGCATTGATTTAATTTCGGCGCATGAAGCCTTTCCTGGTCATCATTTACAGTTTGTTATTGCCAATCAAAATCATAGTAACAACATTACTCGTCAGCTAAATGCCTCTGCCAGTATGTACGAAGGTTGGGCGCTGTATTGTGAGCAACTGGTTTTTGAGCAAGGTTTGTACGATGAGAAAGAGCATGCATTTATATTGTTGCGTGATCGACTCTGGCGTGCGCTTAGAATTATTATCGATGTAAAAATCCATACCGGACAATTTTCTTTTGATGATGCCGTTAACTTGTTGGTTGAAAAACTTGGCTTTGATGAATCGCAGGCGCGCGCTGAGGTTAGCTGGTACTGCAATGCGGCGGCAACTCCGTTGTGCTATGCCATTGGTCGTGAACTTATTTTAAAAACACGTGAGATAGTAGTAGGTGAACAGCCAGGCACAGCAGATAAAGCTAAATTAAAAGCATTCCACGATGCGTTACTGTCACAAGGTTCTATTGCATTGCCACTGGTGATTAAATCGGTATTTGGCGATGCTGTATGGCAGCAGGTACATTATTCGGTGTTTAGCGATTAGCGCCGAGGTTGATGTAATATGTCACGAATAGAGCGACCCGAAAAAACCGCAGGCATGCGTCATCTTGCGCTGAATGTTAGTCAATTAGAAAACAGTGTGGATTTTTATACACGATTATTAGGCATGACTATCGAATGGCAGCCGGATGACGATAATTATTATCTGACGTCCGGTAACGATAATTTAGCCCTGCATCGTGCCAGCAAAAAAATTGACCAGGACAGCGCGCAAACACTGGATCATTTGGGCTTTATCATCGACAGTGCAGATGAGGTTGTTCAGTGGTATGAGTTTTTAAAGCAGGAAAATGTGGACGTACTGACCAGCGTAAAAGATCATCGAGATGGCGCGCGTAGTTTTTATTGTAAAGACCCAGATGGAAATGCTGTACAGATCATATATCATCCGCCATTGAGCGCTAGCTAACTACGTTTTATAAATAATATGCCGTGCCTGTCATGACTTTTGACATGGCAGCCATTAACGTTTTAACCGGGGGCGGTAAAACGGCTGCACCATTTTCAATGGCTGTGGTGGCGTGTTTTTGTTCATCGGTTTTCATCTGTTCTAAAATCGCACGACTTCGTAAATCGCCACCAGGTAGTTTATTAAGATGAAGTTCCAGGTGCTCAACGACCTGATGTTCGGTTTCGGCTAAAAAACCTAAATTCCACTTATCACCAGCGACGCCGGCGAGACTACCGATAGCAAAAGAGCCGCCATACCATAGAGGGTTTAATAAACTGGTATGGCTGCCAAGTTCGTTTATTCTGTTTTTTGTCCATTCCAGATGGTCATTTTCTTCCTGGGCTGCCTGTTGTAATTTTTCTTTGATGACGTTGTTTCTAGACGTTAATGACTGGCCCTGATATAGCGCTTGAGCGGCAACCTCACCGCTATGATTTACCCGCATCAGCCCAGCGATGTTTTTTCTTTCCTGTTCTGAAAATTCAGCATCAGATATGTCTTCGGCTGGGTACGGTCGATGGGTGACGATGGGTTCGCCAAACAATGTTCGCAAGGCGGTATCGGCATTCAAGATTAATCGGTCAAAAGGGGTGTAATTACGCATACAGTGTATATTGCTGCTTTAGCGCTGTAGGTGCAATAGGCGCAGGCAGCAGGTTGCTATATTTTAATGATTATTCATCATGGTTTTGTATTATTAATTATCGTCAGTTTTAGAATTAGTTGCGTCTCCGCCCGCCGTTTCTTCGTGACATACTATTAATAGTAAGCAATACAATCGTTATAGAGGGGAGAGTTGATGGCGCATTATAAATACCATGTGTTTTTTTGTACAAATGATCGGGCGTCAGGTGAGCAATGCTGTGAGCAGTGTAATGCTACTGACATTCGCGCTTACGCTAAAACCAGAATGAAAGAGCTGGGTTTGACTGGTGAAGGTAAGGTCAGGATCAATACAGCAGGTTGTTTAGATCGTTGTGAACTCGGTCCGGTCATCGTGGTCTATCCTGAAGAGACCTGGTACACCTACCTCGATCGAGAAGATGTTGATGAGATTATTGAAAAACATTTGATTGGCGGAGAGATTGTAAAGCGATTATTAATATAACTTAATGTCATTAAGTTATATGCAGCTGAGTACATTATAGTTTACAAGTTTATAGTAATATAATAATATACTTATATTCAATCTATAAAGGTTGGACAGATAGTATTTTTTCCATCTTCCCCTTGATGGTGTTTTTAACGCGGATTTTTTAATCCGCGTTTTTTTTGCCTACAGGGATGTAGGTAAGGGGCGAGAGCAGGACGCGGAAGCTTTGCCTACAGAGATGTAGGTAATATGTACAGGATGTACAGTAGTAGTAGGGCAAAGCATCGTTACATGGATGTAACTTATTAGGGTAACGCAGGAGCGGTTACCGAGGATGCGGAAGCTTTGCCAACTTTTTACGATTCTTCTTATGTCGATTAAGTTGTAGGTAAGGAGCGTGTGCAGAACGTTGAGCCGTAAAAGTAAATATATTTACTATAATTTAAGCAATACACTTGTCGGGCACAGTAAATGCCTGTAATATTCCGCCTCTTTGTCGGGACCGGCTATTCGGTTCGTGACATAACTTTCAATAGATATTAAGTAGATACACCGGATTAGTGATGAAAACCATAAGCGCAAAAGCTGATGACGTAAAACGTGACTGGTTCCTGGTTGATGCCGATGGTAAAACATTGGGTCGACTAGCAACTGAAGTAGCGCGTCGTCTACGCGGTAAACATAAAGCAATCTATACCCCACACGTTGATACGGGTGATTACATCGTCGTAATCAATGCAGAAAAAGTACGTGTTAGTGGTAATAAGGCTAAAGATAAAATGTACTACCGTCACTCTGGATACATGGGTGGACTGAGGCAGACGAATTTCAGCGACATGATAGAACGTTCGCCTGAACGCGTTATCGAAATAGCAGTAAAAGGCATGTTGCCAAAAAATCCTTTAGGTCGTGAGATGTACCGCAAGTTGAAAGTTTATGCGGGTGCGCAACACCAGCATGCTGCACAGCAGCCACAACCTTTAGAAATCAGCTAAAAATAAGCTGGTCGAAGTAAACTAATTATATATACGAGATAGCCATGGCAGAACAACATTACGCAACAGGTCGACGCAAAACATCAAGTGCACGAGTTTATTTAAGTACAGGTGCAGGTGATATCGTTGTAAACGGTAAACCACTGGATGTTTTCTTTGGTCGTAAAACAGCGCAGATGATTGTTCGTCAGCCGTTAGAGCTGGTTGATATGATAAGTAACATCGACTTAAAAGTTACTGTTAGCGGTGGTGGTATTTCAGGTCAGGCTGGTGCAATTCGTCATGGTATTACACGTGCGTTAATTTCATACGATGAAACGCTGCGAAGCCCACTGCGTAAAGCAGGTTTCGTTACGCGTGATGCTCGTGAAGTCGAGCGTAAGAAAGTGGGTTTACGCAAAGCACGTCGCGCTACGCAATTCTCGAAACGTTAAGTTCTTTTTAGCGTTTATAATAAAAGGCCCTTTCGGGGCCTTTTTTATTGCTCTGATTATATCGATACTATAAAAATCGATGATTTCGTTTATTTACTTGCAATTGTGGAGTGCCTGCATATACTCTCGGCATCTTTGCCAGTTAAATCCTTACCTAAAAAAGGGCTAAGACGGAAAAGATAGAGAATGTGCTTACATGTGCTATTGATAAAATAGTGTAAACATTATTAATTGGTTACGTTGTATCCTGTAGGCATATTTTAATAATTATAATAATGTAAAAATTGCAGGAGTCTTGCATGATGAAAAATTCACTATTAGCAATCGCAGTAGCTGCGTCGATGGCTGCACCAGCAGTAATGGCGGCAGCACCAACTATTTACGGTAACATTCATTTAACGATCCTTGATCTTGACAGTAACAATGATCTTGATTTAACGAGTAACACGTCAGCTATTGGTGTGAAAGGTTCTGAGGATTTGGGTGATGGCTTAAAAGCTATCTATAAGGCT
>JAESSQ010000179.1 GCA_016764035.1 Gammaproteobacteria bacterium | reverse complement strand
TCGACCATTTTTATGGGGTTCAAAACGTACCGGGCCTGATCTGCACCGTGTGGGTGGTCGCTATTCTGATGACTGGCATCGTGTTCATTTAATTAATCCGCGTGATGTTGTGCCTGAGTCAATCATGCCTTCTTATCCTTGGCTGGAAACCAATGCATTAGACGGTAGCGATATTCAGACCAAGATGAAGACATTAGTGAAACTTGGCCACCCGTATACGGATGCTGAGATTGAAGCTGCACCAGCAGCGTTGGAAAATAAGTCTGAGCTTGATGCTGTCGTTGCTTATTTACAGTCACTGGGTTTGCATGTGAAGCGTAATCGTTAAAACGCATGACACGTTGTCGTCGTTATTAAATATACATTATTGGGACTGAAGCAGTGGAATCATTATCAATTGAGACATTTTTGCAATCAGCGTGGACTGTTTTTGCTTTTGTTTTTTTTATCGCTGTTGTTATTTGGGCGTGGAGTGGTAAACGCAAAGGTAACTTCGATAAAGCGGCCAGGATGGCACTTGATGACGACGAAGATTTAAGTGCTGAACAGCAGCGTAAACGATGATACATCTGAGTGATTTCGGTCGGAATAATACAGATTTTATGAGCCGCATTGGTTTGAAGAACACAATGAAAGTTATGAGGAAAATTTATGTCTGACTTTACCAGTGGATTTTGGAGTTGGTTTATTAGTGCCATTGCCGGTGGTGGTATTATCTGGTTGATTTATATGTTGGCTTCCACCAATAAAATGGATGCTGGCGAAGACCAGGGTGTGCCGACTGAGCATGTATGGGATGAAGACCTGGTAGAGTTAAATAACCCAATGCCACGTTGGTGGGTGGCAATGTTTTACATGAGTATATTTTTCGCTGTTGTATACCTGATCCTTTATCCAGGTATGGGAACGTATAAGGGTTTGCTTGGCTGGACAAAAGTAAACGAATACGAGACAGAAATGGCCGCCGCAGACGCCGAGTTTGGTCCTTTGTTTGCGCAGTTTGAGAAGACGCCCATTGCAGAACTGGCAAGTGATCGCAAAGCAATGCGTGCGGGTGGACGTTTGTTCGTTACCTATTGTGCTATTTGCCATGGCTCCGATGCGCGTGGCGCGCCAGGTTTTCCTAACCTTCGAGATAGCGACTGGTTATATGGTCGTACGCCAGAACAGATAGAAACAACCATTTTGTACGGGCGAGCGGGTGTTATGCCCGCCTGGGAAGTACCACTTGGTGGTAAGGAAGGCGTTGATCAGGTTGCAAGTTATGTAATGAAACTTGCTGGGCGTAATGTTGATGAAAATCTGGCTACTGCTGGTAAAGCCAAGTTCGATATATTCTGTGTCGGTTGTCACATGCCTGACGGCACAGGTAACCAGGCGTTGGGTGCGCCTAACCTGACCGATAGCGTCTGGTTATACGGTGGCTCGCCTCGTGTCATCAAGCAAACCATTGCCAAGGGACGTAGTGGCAAAATGCCTGCTCACAAAGACTTTTTAGGTGACGCTAAAGTACATGTTCTAGCGGCGTATATTTACAGTCTGTCGAACGAAACCGATGCTGAGTAAATCGGGCATAGCCAAATAGAGACAATGTATATGGATGATATTCCCCTTATACAACGTGTAATTGCAATTATATGGCCTTCTTTTATTACGGGGGGTATAGCAACGGTGTTGTTTACCGTGGCGTTTGATCCAGCGGAAATATTTATTGATTATGATATAAGCCGACTGGGTATTTATACAATATGTTTTTTTCTATTTTGGATTCTAGGTGCTATTACGGCTACTGCAACCGTCTACTTTTTAAAACCTGGCGAAACCATTAATAGGTAAATATAAATACATTACGCCATCTATTAATTTTTTGTTATTTGTTTGCATGTTTTCTCATCCTTAAATTGTAGTGTTTAAATAGTTATTAAATCATGGTCGAAAACACATCCAAAGTTAAGCGTAATGCCAATGATGCTAAAACGAATGCTGAAGCTGAGCGTTCGATTTCTGCAAAAAGTAAGAAAATCTATCCGCGCGAAGTGCATGGTTTATTTGCAGCATTACGTACTGCGGGCGTGGCATCGCTGCTTGGTTTTTTCTACATTGTTCCCTGGTTGCAATGGGATGGTCGTCAGGCATTGTTGTTTGATTTACCGGAACGTAAGTTCTATATCTTTAACATGGTGTTCTGGCCGCAGGACTTCATCTACCTTACTTTATTGCTAATTATTGCCGCATTGGGATTGTTTTTTATCACAGCGCTTGCTGGCCGCGTCTGGTGTGGTTATGCCTGTCCACAAACGGTGTGGACAGAAACATTTTTATGGATCGAGCGGAAAATTGAGGGTTCTCGAGCGCAACAAATGAAGCTGGATAAAGCGCCGAATTCTTTTCGTAAAATTAGAATTAAATTCAGCAAACATTTTCTCTGGATAACATTTTCTATTTTTACCGGTGTTACCTTTGTTGGCTATTTTTCTCCGCTGCGTGAACTGGCAATAAATTTTCTGACGTTTGAGATTGCCCCTTCAGAAACATTCTGGATTTTCTTTTATGCTTTAGCGACATACGGTAATGCGGGTTGGTTACGAGAACAGGTATGTTTGTACATGTGCCCCTACGCGCGTTTTCAAAGTGTGATGTTTGACCAGGACACCATGACAGTTGCATTTGATGAAACGCGTGGTTTACCAAAAGGTCCGAGGAAAAAAACCGTTGATAAAAGCGATGCAGGTTTAGGCGATTGCATCGATTGTACTATTTGTGTGCAAGTGTGCCCTACGGGTATCGATATACGTGATGGTTTGCAATATCAGTGCATCGGTTGTGCTGCTTGTATCGATGCCTGTGATGATGTTATGGATAAGATGGGTTACGATCGTGGTCTGATTCGCTACACCACTGAAAAAATCCTCTTGGGTGGACATACCGAGATTATGCGGCCCCGTATGGTTGTTTTTGGACTGGTTTTATTAGCTACCATTGCAGGTGCCTTTTATTCAATTGTGACCCGTATACCTGTTGGCATAGATGTTATTCGAGATCGAAATAGTTTGTATCGAGAAACCAATGAAGGACTAATCGAAAATGTTTATATTATTAAATTATTAAACATGGATAAGCAAGATCATACATACACATTAACTGCAGAGGGTATTCCCGATCTTATCCTTAAGATGGACGTAACAGACATTTCTGTAAAAAGTGGCGAGGTTGTGGAATTACCGGTTCGCGTACAGGTTGATGCTTATAATTTAAAACAACGTAGTAATGAAATATCATTTACGTTAAATACAGTTGGTTTTGAGAAATTAACGGCGACAGAAGAAGCCCGTTTTCTCGGTCCCGCATTTAGATAAGGTAAGGAAAAACGATGCAAGTAATAGAACAGAGTAAAGCATGGCACAGATATCCAATGGTGTGGATGATGATTGCTATTCCTTTTTCAGCGGTTATCATGGGCGTAGTCATGCTTTGGTTGGCAATAGATACGGATGATGGGCTGGTAGCTGATGACTACTATAAACTAGGCTTGGAAATTAATCGTGTCATCAGTCGCGATAAAAAAGCCACTGAGTTGGGTTTGAGTGCAGTCATTGAGTTTGACAATGATGCACGAATCATTCGCATACAGTTTGATAAAGGTTTACTTGAGCATTACCCAAAAATATTGCCTTTGCATTTGCAACATGCAACGCGTGAAAATAGTGACCTCGTGGTAATGTTAGACCATGGTATGGGTGATCTGTACATTGGACATGTTAATCAATCGATAAGTGAAGGTATCTGGTATTTTCAATTATCAGATTCACGTGCCTCTAATAATGGTGAGTCCGTTTCCGACTGGAAGCTCAGTACACGTAGTCGTGTGAGTTCGAAAAATACGATTCATTTACGGAGTAAGTATTAAGGTGTAGGTGTTAATTCACCATTTTTTTGATAACAACCTGATTTCTACCCGTTTGTTTTGCCTGATATAACGCTTCATCCGCTTTGCTTAAGAGTAGTTGATCAAGGTCATCTGTATTATTCTGCAATGATTTGTTCTTGGCGTCAGCTTTTTGAAATTTTATCTGACTGAGTGATGCCAGGCCGATGGAGACAGTGATACTTAAGGTGTCACCATCGATGATAAGTGCTTGTTTTGCCACTTGACTGCGAATACGTTCTGCGACTTCACGGGCAAGTTGAATACCAGTGTCTGGCAAAATTACGGTGAATTCTTCACCACCATAACGTGCGACAACATCACTAGAGCGAACCAGGTCCTGCATTAAGGTTACGAGTCTAACCAATACGGCGTCGCCGACTTGATGACCATGCACATCATTAACCCGCTTAAAAAAGTCTACATCGATAAACAGACAGACTAAATCTGTTTTATTTCGCACACACCGGTCAACTTCATTCTTTAGTCGTTCGTCAAAATAGCGTCGGTTATAAGCATTGGTCAGTCCATCGTGATAACCCATATCCAGTATTCGTTGACGGTTAATGCAATTTTCAATCGAAATGGCGATCATTGCAGCAAGTTTATGCAAGAAGGTCGTACCATCGCTTTTATCGTAACGTGTGGCATCCTTGCTTAGTAATAGTTGGATGCCGATAATCTTGCTGCCACGTTTTAATGGTAACAGTGCTGCAGATTTGTACTCATTACTTTCATCAATGTTGATTAACCAGTCGTATTTGTTGACGATTCGTGTGCCTAAAACCGGGTTATTGGGTAAGTCAGAAATGAGTTTTTTACTGGTTTCGACATCGATGAAACTTAGTCCAGGATAACTGTCCTGATAATTATTAGTGAGCAGTCGCTCGATCTCGTGATAACGATCAATCAGGCAAATGCGAATCTTGTCGATGTGAAATTTTTTCTTTTGTTCGAGCAGTAATTGGAATAATTCAGCCGGGCCCTGCGCGGCGACTATTGATAACGCAAAGTCATCAAAGGATGTTTGTGTTTTCTCATTTCGGCGAGCTTCATTCAGGAGTTTATCGAGCCTCTCCCGAAGCTTCTTGTTTTCTTGGAGACGTTTATCTTCCATATGACTCTTTATAGCATAATCTGCATGTAAGTTCTTTAGGTTTATTAAACGTGTGTCGGTGATTATATAAGATTACTCATGTTTCAGAAAGCGTTTAGTAACGAATGTGTAACTGGATGAGATTACGGTGCTTGCCTAAGATTGCGAACACAGCTTGCGCCTGGTAATTACCGAGAAGCAAGCTGTATTCGTGAATGGTGTTGCACGCTTACTTGCGTTAACGTATTTTAATGATTAGCTTAGACATTAATGTTTAAAGTGTCGCATGCCAGTAAACACCATTGCCATGCCATGTTCATCAGCGGCGGCGATAACTTCTTCATCTCGCATTGAACCACCAGGTTGTATGACGGCGACGATGCCTGCTTCATGTGCAGCATCTATACCGTCACGAAAAGGGAAGAATGCATCTGATGCCATGACGGCACCAGCAACGACTAAACCGGCATGATCGGCTTTAATACCTGCGATGCGTGCGCTGTTGATGCGACTCATCTGGCCGGCACCGACACCGATTGTCATGTTGTTTCTGCCGTAAACAATGGCATTGGATTTTACAAATTTAGCAACTTTCCAGCTAAACAATAAATCGCTTAACTCCTGTTCAGTTGGTTGGTGTTTGGAGACCACTTTTATTTCATTGAGTAGCGATAAATCAGCATCTTGTACCAATAGGCCACCGTTAACGCGTTTGAAATCCATACGCGGTAATGTTGTTTGCCATTCACCACATTCCAGTAAACGAACATTTTTCTTTTTAGACACCACATCGATTGCTTCGCTGCTTATCTTAGGTGCGATGATTACTTCGACAAATTGGCGTTCTACGATGGCTTTAGCCGTTGCGCCATCCAGCTCACGATTGAATGCGATGATGCCGCCAAAAGCAGATTCTGGGTC
>JAESSQ010000178.1 GCA_016764035.1 Gammaproteobacteria bacterium | reverse complement strand
CAACAACCATTGCAAAACTTGCGGCACGTTTTGCTCTAAAGCATGGACGACGAGGCATTACACTTATCACGACAGATAATTACAGAATAGGCGCACATGAGCAATTACGTACTTACGGAAGAATATTAGGTGTGCCAGTGCATGTTGCAACTGATTCAAAAGAATTAACGGCTTTACTTAAAGAGAGTAAAACAAATTCAAGTGGTAAAAAACTAACATTAATAGATACCGCCGGCATTTGTCAAAAAGATGTTCGCCTTACTGAACAACTTGCAACCTTCAATGTGACAGATATGAATATTAAAAATTATTTAGTGTTATCTGCAACCGGGCAGTTAAATTTACAAGATGATGTTATTCGTGCTTTTAGTAAAGTCAATCTGGCAGGTTGTGTGTTAACGAAAATTGATGAAGCATCTAGTTTAGGTGAAGTTATGTCTGCACTTATACAACATGAACTTCCAGTGCATTTTGTATGCAATGGCCAGAAAGTACCCGATGATATTTATCAGGCGCGAGGTAAATTATTAGTAAAAGAAGCTGTTACCTTGATGCGACATTCAAAAAAATCACTTACAACAGAAGAGTTAGCTTATTCGTTTGGCGGGATGGTAAACAATGCAATTATCTAATGCAATTATGGACTCAGGCGAGCAATTCCCCGTAAATAACATGTCAGATCAGGCGGATGGTATGCGACGCATTATTAACCCAAGACCATTAAAAATTATTGCTATCAGTAGTGGTAAAGGTGGTGTTGGAAAAACAAATGTATCAATAAACCTGGCGCTTTCGATGGCCAAACAGGGTAAAGACGTTTTGTTGTTAGATGCTGATTTAGGTCTTGCCAATATAGATGTACTACTTGGTCTAAATACAGAATATGACCTTTCACACGTTATTAGTGGAGAACGTACACTAGAAGAAATAATAATAGAAGGGCCTTCAAATATAAAAATCATACCCGCGTCTACAGGTCAGAACAAAATGGCTAACCTTTCACAAACAGAACAGATAGGGCTAATTAATGCATTTAGTGATTTAGGCAATGCTGTTGATGTATTAATTATTGATACAGGTGCTGGAATTTCAGATACGGTTATTAATTTTTGTATAGCCTCTCAGGATGTCATTGTAGTTGTACATGATGAACCAGCTTCGATAACAGATGCTTATGCATTTATAAAAGTAATGAGCAGACATCACAATGTTAACCGTTTTCATGTGCTTGCAAATATGGCACATGATTCGCGTGAAGGGCAGAATTTGTATAAAAAATTATCAACAGCAACAGACCGTTTTTTGGATGTGGTGTTGAACTTTATTGGAACGGTACCTTACGACAAACAATTAAGAAAGGCCGTACAACATCAACGAGCCGTTGTTGATGCTTATCCAAGAAGTCCGTCAGCTTTAGCATTTAAACGAATTACACGTAATATAAATGAATGGACACACGAACAAACACATTCAACAGGACAGATGAAGTTTTTTGTAGAACGAATGATTCATTCTGATACAACACAGCAGGAGACATACTAATGAATCAACTCTCCCATTATTCTGAAGTATGTGCGTTAGAAGAAGAACCACCAAATTATGATGCCTTAATGACACAATACGCACCTTTTGTAAAGAAAATTGCTTACCACATCGTTTCACGATTACCTTCACACATACAATTAGAAGATATGATTCAAGCAGGAATGATTGGTCTATTTGAAGCATTAAAAGGATACGATAAAACCAAAGGTGCGAGTTTTGAAACCTACTCGCGTATAAGAATTCAAGGTGCAATGATTGATGAAGTTAGACGCTGTGACTGGACGCCACGTTCTGTTTATAAAAAATCACGAGATATAACAGAAGCAGTAAGAACCATCGAAAAAGAAAATGGACGTGATGCTAAAGATAGTGAAGTTGCAGAACTATTGAATCTAACCATGCAAGAATATTACAGCATGGTAACGGATGCTGCAGGTTGTCAATTATTAAGTTATGAAGACATTTCATTGTTAGGTGGTAGTCAGGATGAATATAAAACTGGAAATTTCAGCGGTCCTTATCACAACATGCAGGAAGAAAGTTTTAAATATAGCTTGGCCGACAAAATATCAACATTACCAGAACGAGAAAAACTTGTGGTTTCCCTGTATTACGATGATGAATTTAACCTTAGAGAGATAGGTGAAATACTTGGTATTACCGAAGGTCGCGTATGTCAGATACATAGCCAGGCATTAATACGGTTACGTGCTCGTATGACCGATTGGGTTAAAGAAACTTGATGAATATATTTATTATAAATATCAATTTCATACATATAAATAAATTAATAATTGCAGATTTTATTAAAGGAGAAAATGGTGGATAAAAACATGAATATTTTAGTGGTCGATGATTTCTCCACGATGCGACGTATTGTCAAAAATTTATTGGTAGAGATTGGTTTTAAAAATATTTCTGAGGCAGATGATGGTAATACAGCGTTACCCATACTCGAAAATGGAGGTATAGATTTTTTAGTTACAGATTGGAATATGCCAGGTATGCCTGGTATTGATCTGCTCAAAGCTGTACGTGCAAACCCCGAATTATCTTCATTACCCGTATTGATGGTAACTGCAGAGGCAAAACGTGAACAGATTATGCAAGCTGCAGAAGCAGGCGTGAATGGTTATGTAGTAAAACCGTTTACAGCTGACACGCTTAGAGAAAAAGTAGACAAAGTATTTGCACGTCTGGAGAACAGCTGATGCAAAGCGAAATCAAGTTTCAACAAGATATCGATAACGATAGCCTTCTCGAAATGATTCAACAATATGCAATACTTGTTAAAGACGATGAGTTAAAAGAAGCAGAAATTGTATTGCAAACTATCAGTCAATTGACAGAAATGACGATGCTTTCGATAGCCAACAGTCAAGCAGAATCGAAATTAGATAAATATGAACATGGCAGTACTAATGACGACTTATATAGCAAGGTAGGGAAATTAACACGTGACCTTCACGATAGTCTAAATAATTTTCTAAACGATGCTAGTTTAGACGTGATGACAAATGAAGCCATGCCTGATGCACGAAATAGACTTAATTATGTCATAGAGCTTACTGAAAAATCTGCGCATGAAACCATGACGTTAATTGAAAACAGTGGCCCACTGATTCGTATACTAGATGAACGTGCGTCTGTTTTAATAAAGCAGTATCAGGAACATGAATCCTGTAATAATAAATACGATTTTTTAAATGATGAGACAAAAGCTTTTCTGCATCTTGTTACTTCATCAGCTAAAACTGTAAATAGCGATTTGAATAAAATAATGCTGACACAAAATTATCAAGATTTAACAGGCCAGGTGATTAATCGCGTGAGTAGCTTAGTACAAGAAGTTGAAAATAATTTGCTTACCTTGTTGAAATTTAGTAGCGAACATATAGCTGGTGAGCATGAAATGAAGGTTAATTGTGATAACAGTAAAGTTTTTGTAAACAGTGACGTAAAAGATAAAAAGGATAATAGAGGTTTTGGGCCATTTGTTCCTGGTTCCAGTAATGGTGATGTCATTGAATCACAAGAAGATGTTGACGACTTACTATCATCATTAGGCTTTTAAAACGATAACAATATTAGCAATAAGAGCAGGTTAGTACTGCAGGTAATAAATAATGGATATCGAT
>JAESSQ010000177.1 GCA_016764035.1 Gammaproteobacteria bacterium | reverse complement strand
TTGCTGATATTTTTGAAGCGTTGACAGCTTCAGATAGGCCATACAAGAAGGCTAAAACGTTGACGGATTCACTGCGAATATTAAGTTTTATGAGGGATGACAAACATGTTGACGCAGATTTATTTGATCTGTTTTTAACCAGCGGTGTCTATCTGGATTACGCAAACCAATTTCTTGCGCCAGAGCAGATTGATGAGGTCAATATTGAAGACTTTTTGTCACATTGACCGCTGCCATTGATGATGCAGTTTTAATACGAAGATAATGATATGAATGAGGTTTATTACTATTCGCCTTTAGAAGAAAAAATTAATATTTCTTCACATGCCCTGGGCTTAGTATTAAGTATTGCTGCGCTGGTATTATTAATTACACGGGCATCGACATACGGAACGGTTTGGCATATTGTTAGCTTTAGCGTTTTTGGTGCGAGTCTTCTGGTCTTATACGCGGCGTCAACAATCTACCACAGTACAAAAGAACCTGCGGCAAGAGACAGGCTAAGAATTGTTGATCACGCTTCAATTTATATCCTCATCGCAGGAACCTACACACCTTTTACCTTAATTACGCTAAGTGGTTCAGTTGGCTGGGTTATTTTTTCTGCGTCTTGGGCTATGGCGGTAATTGGCATCGTATTAAAAATATTTTTTACCGGGAAATATGACCTTATTTCGACCTTGATGTACGTATTTATGGGTTGGATAATATTGTTTGCACTGGAGCCTTTAATTGAAAACATTTCTAGCGAAGGCTTATTTTGGTTAGTGGCAGGCGGTGTTGCTTATACGGTTGGTGCGATGATATATGCGATCGAAAAATTACGATTTAATCACGCTATTTTTCACGTGTTCGTATTAATGGGTAGTTTCTGCCATTTTGTGTCGGTATATTTTTATGTTCTACCGATAGGGTAATCGTTGCTAAAAGTAATAGTTTTTGGTTACGCTGTATTTTCGTTGTAAGTCTTTTAATATTAGATAGGTCCAGGGCCACAACAATGCGCTGATGAGGGTGGGCATAAAATACAACCAGCTATTCGGTGCTCTGCCGAGCATGCCATCGACCCACAAAACCGATAACTGTTTTATTAGTAGCAGAAAAAAAATGACGATAGCCTGTTGTAAAAGTGAAGCCACTCGTAAGCGTTGATGTTGAAGATGAACCACGTAGATGACCAGTACCATACCGACCGCGTTCTGCCCCATCAATGTGCCATAACTTACGTCGAGTAATAAACCCGCAATCCAGGCCATGGTAACGCCTATTTTAGAAGGCGCTGCCATCGCCCAGTAAATTAATACCAGTGTTACCCAGTCAGGTCGAAATTCGATTGCCCACTCAGGCAGTGGCATGATGGCAAGCATAAATGCGCCGATAACGGTGAACAAACCAATGCGCAATGTTTTATTCATCATTTTCATCAGGTAATGGTGGTTCGGCTGCTACGCGTGTATTTTCTTCGGCGCTCTCAGTTTGTGAAGCAATGCCTGTATCAGTGTTATTTATTAAAGTGCTGTCATCGGAATCTGACGGTGTGTCAATGACTGTTTCTTCTTCGGTAGTGTTGCTCCATACCAATAAAATTTCACGGCTTTTATCCAGGTGCGCCAGTGGTGTCGCTTCAATAATAGCAAAAGGTTCGCCGGCGGGGTGTTCGACCTTGGTAACGGTAGCCACCGGGTAATTGGGTGGGAAAGTACCACCAAGCCCAGAGGAAATTAACGTGTCGCCAACTTGAATATCAGCGTTATGAGGTAGATGACGTAGCGTCAGTTGATTGATTTTGCCACTACCAAAGGCGTTAGTGCGTAAACCGGTACGATCAATTTGTACAGGCATAGCGTGACTGGCATCGGTGATTAACATTGCTGTGGATGAAAAGGGTCCAGTATGAACGATTTGCCCCATGATGCCATGCGCATCAATGATAGGTTGTCCGCGATAGACATCATTGTTGCTGCCTTTATTGAGCAAGATTAATTGTCGATAGGGGTCGACGTCCACATTGATAATCTCGGAGATAAGTAGCCGTTCGGTGATTTTTGGTGTGGCACTCAATAACAGGCGTAGGCGGTTATTTTCTTTTTCGATAATATCCAGTTTTTGTAACTGGACGCGATTTTCTAGGTGGCGCGCTTCAAATTCACGATTTTTATCAAGTAATTCCTGGTTGGAACTAAGTACCTCATCGCTCCAGTAATACAGACGAATAGGCAGGTCGATAGTGTATTGCAGAGGATAGATAACACTGGCAAACACACTGCGTACCAATTCTAACGATTTCCAGCGATGGTCGACCGTCATTAATGTGATAGAAGCCGCCACCAGGATTGCCATGCGAAAGGTAGCGGATGGGCCACGGGTAAATAATGTTTGCATAAGACCAGTGTAACTAAGCGGTACGTTGGTTAATTAAATAAGCCTTAAAGCACCTGTTACAGAGAATATGGCTGTACATAGATACTATTCGACAGCGAGGAAATCGCCTCCGTGCTCATCGATAAGCTCAAGTACTCTTCCGCCGCCTCGAGCCACACAGGTGAGAGGATCTTCCGCCAAAACCACTGGCAGACCGGTCTCTTCCATGATAAGTCGATCGATATCGCGTAACAATGAACCACCACCGGTTAACACAATGCCACGTTCTGCAACATCGGCGCCGAGTTCAGGCGGTGTTTGTTCTAGTGCTGTTTTTACTGCGCTAACAATACCGTGCAAGGGTTCTTGTAGCGCTTCAAGGATTTCATTACTATTGAGTGAGAAGCTACGTGGAATACCTTCGGACAAATTACGTCCTTTTACTTCAATCTCTAATAAATCTTTGCCAGGATAAGCGGTGCCAATTTGGTGTTTTATTTTTTCAGCGGTCGCTTCACCGATTAAAATGCCGTAATTGCGGCGCACATAATTGGTAATGGCTTCGTCAAATTTATCACCGCCAACACGTACCGAGGCAGCATACACAATACCGTTTAAAGAAATAACGGCGACTTCGGATGTGCCACCGCCGATATCAAGTACCATCGATCCCTTGGGTTCATCAACAGGCATACCTGCACCGATGGCTGCGGCCATAGGTTCATCGATGAGAAAAACTTTTCTGGCGCCAGCGCCAGCAGCGGATTCACGGATAGCTCGGCGTTCGACTTGTGTCGCACCACAGGGCACACAGATAAGCACGCGTGGGCTGGGGCGTAATAATTTACTTTCATGTACAGAGCGAATGAAATGTTGCAGCATTTTTTCGGTGATATTGAAATCCGCGATAACGCCATCACGCATGGGGCGAATAGCGGTAATGTTTTGCGGCGTACGACCGAGCATACCTTTGGCGCTTTTACCGTAAGCTTCGATTGATTTGGGGCCGCCTGGGCCACGATCCTGTCTTATGGCTACAACGGAGGGTTCGTCGAGAACGATGCCTCGACCACGCGCGTATATCAATGTATTGGCGGTGCCAAGATCGATTGATAAATCGTTAGAAAACATGCCACGGAAACGATTAAAAAACATGATGTGTGTAGACCTATTCTGTACTGAAGGTGTGCACTAAAAAAACAACTGACCTGAGCGCCTTATTTGGCCGTTTTATCAGGTGGATGTTACTGAGATTTTAGTGAGCCCTTATTTATTGTTATAGTTATTTTCTATATATAGAGTTTTTTTAGCAAAATTGCCATAAAAACTGGCAATCCATATGGTACGAAATTGCGCGTACTGTAGCAATCACGCTGTTATTGGGCAAGGTTTATCGGGCATATTGGCATATAATTGCGTAAATATTGGGTATGCATTCATTATTGCTGAGATTATTCAGCGTTGCCCTAGAGCAAATACGCAGAATGTGCTAATTTTCGCCTCGCTTCAGCGTCTGTCTTAACTTGTAATAATATTAGGGTCGTCTCGTTACAGAAAGCTGTTAACTAATCCTGGGAGTTTTTTCATGTCTATTGATGTAGATGAAGTCAGAAACATAGCCAAGCTGGCTTGCCTGAGTATAGATGAAACCGATATTCAGTCTTACGCGACTAAATTATCCAATATTTTAGATTTGGTGGCACAGATGGATGCTGTCGATACCACAGGCGTTACGCCGATGTCACACCCTTTCGATGCAGTGCAACGATTGCGTGAAGACGTGGTTACCGACCATGATCGGCGTGCAGATTTTCAGGCAATTGCGCCCAAGACAGAAGATGGTTTATATCTCGTGCCTAAAGTGCTCGAATAATTGTTATCGCAAAATGTGCAAAAAGTATTGTTTGATAAACAATCTCATCAAAGTAATAGAAAACTAATGAGTCAAATTAATGAGTGAGTACCACACGAAAACGGTTACTGAGTTATCGGCCCTGCTGCAGGCTGGTGACGTTAGCAGTGTTGAATTAACGCAATACTTTCTGGATCGTATAAAAAATAACGATCAGCAGTTAAATAGTTTTATTACCGTCTGTGAACAACAGGCGCTGGCACAGGCAAAAGAATCAGACGAAAGATTGA
>JAESSQ010000176.1 GCA_016764035.1 Gammaproteobacteria bacterium | reverse complement strand
GCGGCTTGCAGTAAATAACCCCCGGTTGTATGCAAGACTCCTTTGGGTTTTCCGGTCGAGCCAGATGTATAGAGAATAAAGAGAGGATCTTCGGCATCCATTTCTTCAGGCGGGCAATCGGTTGATGCCTTGTCCATTTCTTCGTGGTACCAGAAATCGCATTGATCATTCCAGGCGATGTTGCCGCCGGTACGTTTGACGACAAGTACGGTGTGTACGTTAGGGCATTGCGAAACAGCTTTATCCACATTGTCTTTTAGTGGAATAGGTTTTGCACCACGTAAACCTTCGTCGGCAGTAATAACCACCTGGCAGTCCGAATCGACGATACGGTCTCGTAGAGCTTCGGGTGAAAAACCACCGAATACAATCGAATGCACAGCGCCGATTCGAGTGCAAGCCAACATCGCAACGCAGGCTTCGGGAATCATCGGCATATAGATGGAAACACGGTCACCTTTTTTGACGTTTCTGGCTTTAAGCACATTGGCAAGTTTGCAGACTTCGGCGTGTAGTTCGCGGTAGCTTATCTTTTTGTCATCGTTAGGGTCGTCACCTTCCCAGATAATGGCGGTTTGTTCGCCTCGGGTTTCAAGGTGCCGGTCCAGACAATTGTATGAGACATTGAGTGTTGCGCCTTCGAACCAACGAATATGGCCTTTTTTATAATCGAAATCGCGTACTTTATCCCAAGGTTTAGACCAGTCCAGTAATTCTTCAGCTTGTTCTGCCCAGAATTGCTCGGGTTCTTCTATCGAGCGTTTATACATTTCCTGATATTTGGCGTCATCGATGTGCGCTCTGGCTTTTGCTTCTGGAATTATGTCGTAAACCGTATCTGTTGCATCGCTCATTAACTATTACCCGTTGTTTTTATCGTTTCATTATTTAGCTGCAAATTTACAAATTGTCTGCAAAGAAATCGAAACAGTAGAATATAGTATCGTCTATTTTACTGAGTAGTCAAAACATAAATATTGAAATGCGAAAGGTTTTCTATCGCGGCAAAGTCATTTATGATGGTGTTTTTGATGACGATTATATTTAATAGACCTCTGCTAAATATATTTCATATTAAGCGACTAAATAATTAACTTTGATTGGAGAATAATGATGGATGATAACATCCGAATACAGGCTGAAGCCGCCGCCTTTAGAGGTCTGGTCGAGCATTTGCAGAAACGAAGCGATGTGCAGAATATAGACCTGATGAATTTGTCTGGTTTTTGTCGAAACTGTTTAAGCAAATGGTATATGGCTGCGATGAAAGATTTGGATAACGAGATAGATTATGACGCGGCACGTAAAGAAATTTATGGCATGGACTTTAATCTGTGGAAAGAGAAATATCAGAAACGAGCAAGTGACGAACAGATGGACATGTTTGAAAAGACAAAACCACAGCATGCTGTTATCAGTGGACATAAGTAAGTAGATTAGCGTGAGGAGTTTTAAAAGTGAGTGAGTTTAAAACGGCAGACCTGTGTGATGACTATTCTGCAGAGTTGTCTATTGTGGTACCTGGATTTTTAAGTTTTGGGCAGTGCGCGCTTTTTTGTGGTCAGATCAGCACGGTGAAATGTTTTGAGGATAACTCATTGGTACGTGAAGCGGTTTCGAGTGCCGGCGAAGGTCGGGTATTGATTGTTGATGGTGAAGCATCTATGCGCTGTGCCTTAATGGGGGACCAGCTTGCTACATTGGCCATTGAAAATAATTGGCATGGCATTATTATTAATGGCTGTATTCGAGATTCATTTGATATTTCATTGATGCAAATAGGTGTTAAAGCGCTGGCGACGCATCCACTGAAAAGCCAAAAACGTGGAGCAGGTGAGCGTGATGTAACATTAGATTTTGCTGGCGTGACGTTTCGTGCAGGTGATTATGTCTACGCTGATGAGGACGGTATTGTTGTAGCGCCTCGGTCATTATTCTAATTTTGATTTAGAGAGTCTCTAGGTTTATTGTCATTTCGACCTGAGGTATTCCTACACAAAAGTAGAGCAATAGAGCCATGCATCGTTACATGTCTGTAACTTATTAGGTTAACGCAGGAGCAATTGCCGAGAAATCTTGCACTTCGCAACCGTCTTATTGTGTGCTGGGAACAGATTTCTCCCTCTGGTCGAAATGACAAAATATGCCTTGAAATGACAAAATATGCCTTGAAATAACAAAACAAGCCTTAATCTGAGGTGACTTAGGCTAATTCAACCGTTATAAATTCTTACCTAAAAGATGTTTTATTGTTTCACGTTCTTCGAGCAATTCTTTTTCAGTGAGTGTCATTCGTTCTTGACTAAAGTCACTGATATCCAGCCCCTGTTTTATTTGGTAGTCGCCATTCTCGCAATTCACAGGAAATGAATAAATAATGCCTTCACTGATTCCGTAACTACCGTCACTGGGAATAGACATGCTGCACCAGTCATGAGTTGAACTACCAAGTGCCCAGTCGCGCATGTGATCGAGTGCAGCCGATGCTGCTGATGCGGCACTTGACGCTCCCCGTGTTTGGATAATTACCGCGCCACGTTGCTGTACAGCAGGTATAAATGTTTCGTGTAACCATTTTTCATCGACTAGATCTAGTGCTGGTTGCCCTTTGACGGTTGCGTGGGTTATATCAGGGTATTGTGTAGCAGAGTGGTTTCCCCAGATAGCGATATGGCGAACATCGTTAACAGACACACCACATTTTATAGCGAGTAATGAGTCAGCTCGGTTATGATCAAGTCGAGACATCGCAGTAAACTGACAGGGATTAATATCAGGCGCGTGGCTCATCGCAATAAGACAATTGGTATTTGCAGGATTACCGACCACCAGTACTTTAATATCACGAGATGCGTATGTATTGATGGCCTGTCCCTGTGGCGCAAATATCTGGCCGTTATCCAAAATTAAATCTTTACGTTCCATGCCAGGGCCACGTGGTTTAGAGCCGACCAAAAAAGCATATTCAACATCGTGGAATGCAATGTCGGCATCACTGGTAATAACAACTTCATGAAGCAGTGAAAAAGCACAATCTTCTAATTCCATTTGAACACCACGCAATGCATCCATGGCCATGGGAATATCCAGTAAATGCAGTATCACGGGTTGATCCGCGCCGAGAAAGTCACCTTCAGCTATTCTAAATAACAAGGCATAACCGATTTGACCGGCGGCGCCGGTAACGGCAATTCGTACGGGTGGCTTCATGATGTTATCCCTATTTAAAAATGAGTAATTTGAGCTATGCGTATACAGTAAATCTTATAGTACATTGTATTAATTAATTTGCTGATTCATGCGTGGTTTTTGATAAATCGTTATTTTTATTGTCGAGCATTTTTTAGCTATAAAGTTTCGTTTTAAGCGTTGTTATAGCCTGGCAGCAATGTTGCCGTATGGTATGTATTATAGACGTAACTATATTGACGGTAACATCATAATGAAAAATGAGTTTTATGTTAAGCAGTGTGACCTGATATACTTCAAACTTGGAATTTCTCGCTACTGAATAACTCGGTTTTTCATATTGGTTATCTGTTCTTAGACCATGAATGACGGAGGTTGACTTATTACATGGTAACGAATATACGAGTTGGAGTTGTCCTAAAACTATTGACCCGATGAGAAGATTTGTTGGGAGGAGAGTAGCATGCACGTAGATGATATGTTGTCAGCCAGTTTTCAGCTTTTAATCTTGGGAATGGGTACTGTATTCTTTATTTTGTTAATGCTAATCGCCTGTATTTCCCTTATGTCTGTGTTATCACCAAAGGCGACAGAATCCGAGATAACTGATTCTACTGATACAAAAGCTATTAGTAGTAATTCATCCGTGACAGCCAGTATGGTTGCCGTAATTCAGGCAGCAGTACATCATTACCGAGCGTCTTCTAACCGTTAGTTTTTCATTTCTTTAGGTCATTATCTGTAGGTCTTATGACTAAACCAATCAAAATTACCGATGTCGTCTTACGAGATGCGAATCAGTCATTACTAGCAACACGTATGCGTATCGAGGATATGCTACCCATCGCCGAGAAACTTGATCAGGTAGGTTACTGGTCATTGGAAACCTGGGGCGGTGCTACATTTGATGCCTGTATCCGATATCTGGGAGAGGATCCCTGGGAACGTTTGCGCCAGTTTAAAGCGGCCATGCCGAATACACCTCAACAGATGTTATTACGTGGGCAGAACGCACTGGGTTATCGCCACTATGCTGACGACGTCATCCAGACCTTTGTCGAACGTGCAGCTATTAATGGTATGGATGTTTTTCGAATTTTCGATGCGATGAACGATGTACGAAATCTGGAAACGGCAATCAAAGCAACCATAGATGTCGAAAAGCATGCGCAGGGCGTCATCTGTTATACCATCAGTCCGGTTCATACCATCGATATGTTTGTTGATATGGCTAAGCAACTGGAAGACATGGGATGCCATTCTCTAATGATTAAAGATATGGCTGGTCTGTTACGTCCGTATGTCGCAGAAGAACTGGTTAGCCGTATCAAACAAAGTTGTGACCTTCCGCTGGCAATGCAGTGCCATGCAACGACGGGCATGTCCAGTTCAACTTATATCAAATCCATCGAGGCTGGCCTCGATATGATCGATACCGCGATATCGTCGATGAGTTTGACCTATGGTCATTCAGCGACAGAATCCTTGGTGGCGATGCTCGAAGGCACAGAAT
>JAESSQ010000175.1 GCA_016764035.1 Gammaproteobacteria bacterium | reverse complement strand
TTATTATTTTCGCCAGCCCCTATGCATACGCGCTTGAGGGAAGTGATACGGCACCCGGCGCGGCTTGCAGCACAGAGGATTCTGTCCGCATGAATGCCAATCCAACGGGAAACGGCGCTTATATCCTGACTGCGAGGGCGGGGTGTGGGTCGCGACTCTTAATGCTGCAACACCAACGGCAAATGAACAGGTAGCCACCAAAGAATATGTGGACACGGCCACTGCGGCTGGAGGCGGAGAATTTTGCTATTACACAAATTCTTCATTCTGTGCGACCAATTTTTTCTCGGCTCCCGGCTCATTTAGATCGGACACCCTCCAACATAATATTTGCTGTAACGTGGAAAGCTCTGCTATAGATTGTCCGACAATTGGGCGGGGCTGCCTCAATGGCTCGATCTATGTCGGAGATCATCCTAGCTTGGCCGGTAAAACACTTTTTATATCTGATGGCACTGGTGGCGATAACAGCGATAGGTGGAAATTTACTACTGGAATAGATGATATAGCCACGGATTCGCTGGTTCAGGGCGATCTTAATCAGGCGCAAGTATCGCCGATCAGCAGTTTTACGGCTTTTGAATCCTGTGAAGACCTTATTGCAAATGGCAAGGTTGATTGGTATCTACCTGCCAAAGATGAATTAAATATTATGTCTATTAATTATAGCGACATCAATGCCGCTGCCACTAATGCACTATCTCTTGGTGACTATTGGTCATCTTCGGAGTTTGATATTGATGATGGGTGGCGTCAGATTCTTTCAAGTGGTGTGCAAACCACCGGCAAGAAAGATGGTAACGAGCGAGTACGGTGTGTCCGGTATGAGTGATCTTAATGTTTTATTTAAAAATAGTAACAGCCCTTTTTATTCTTAGTTTTGTATCTGTAACGAGCTGGGCACAGGAAGAACATTGCCCGCCGCATCCTGTCACTATTCAGGGCAATTCCCTTTCCCCGCTGATACAAAACGTGGACATTGTGATGATGAAGCCCGTTTCCTGCGTAGAAAAGATCATGCGGAGCGATTTCGTTATTTTTCATACCGGCGCGCATGAGCAGCCCGTTATCAAGATTGTAAAAGCTCTGCCAGGTGACAGTTTTAACGTGGTTGAGGGCTATATTTTTGTAAATGATGAAAAACTTCTGACAAGCAACGGAGAGGCTTACCACCTGACAGAAAATCATTCTGCCATGCTTCTTCTTTATCAACGTAACTATGACGGGATAGTACCGCCCAATAGCTATATTGTTTTAGGCGACAGGCCGGGCGGAGCCATAGACAGCACCCGTATCGGCCTCATTCACCGGAGCGATATCATAATGACAGGTGGTGTTTCACTGTGATATTACCTGTTTCATCCTAAATAAAAGACCCAAAATTGGCTCTTGCAGCATTATTCCCTATCAACCAAAAACACCATGTTGTGAATATTCTCGTAGGCCAGTTGCCGGATACAGGGGTTGTCATCACCGCATAACCTGAATCCCTTGCCGGATTTAAAGGGCTTGGTGATGCCTATCGGAAACAGCTTGGTTTCATCTTCCGGGTCGGGGACAAAAGCCTTGAATACCGGAAGCGGTGCAGACTTTTCTTTACCCCTGTCGTTGTTATTTTTATCGCCCATCACTACCACCTCAGATTGTTTTCATAATTCTATTATGGGCTGCAAAACCCTAACAGATGGTTAATCGGGATCGCGTTTGCGGGTACGGCCCTGGCCTTTTTTCTGTTCATCGGCCTTTTTGTCCTTACGACCGGTTTCGGCTTTTTCATTGAAAGAAATCGATAATTTGTCCTTTTCACCTTGCTTGGCGGCATCGTTAAAACCGTCCTGCACCTTGTCTTTCTGCTTGTCTTGCTCCCGGCCCTGCACCTGATCGTTAAATTCATTGGTCAGGACTTTATCGTTGATCTGCACAGAATGGCCAAGCTCCCTGACCAGCAATTTCTGTTCTTTGTCATGGGCGGTTTTTAGCTTGCGCATCCGTTGTTGTAATTCCTGCCGCTCGGCAAGCTGGCGGGTCACTACTTCCTGACGGGCATCGCGGTCACGCTGGCGGTTATCCTTAATTTCCTGTTCATTCCGCCTTGCTACCCTCCCGCGTTTGCCCGATACACGATCCCACATACCGGCAATTCCTTTGCGAAGTCTCTTGGCCCGGACAAGGGCTTCTGCCTTCCCGCGTTCCTTTTGGAAGGCTTTGAGATTGGCTCGCTCGTCCCGGTGGTTTTGCGTCAGGGCTGTCTTTTCTGAACGCAACGGACTGGCCTCGGTCTGTTGCCGCAGCTTTAAATTATCAAGCCGCTTCTTGATGGTTTGGGATTGCTGATCCCTGATCTGGGTTTGTACCTGGGCAAGGGTCGGCAAGTCCTTTGCCTCGCCAATTTTGGCTGTGATTTCCTTGCCCTTCATACCGGAATAGCGAGTGAGGGACATCGGCTCGCCGCTATGATGCACCGCCAAAAAGCTGCGCTTGTTACCCTGTGCCAGATACATCCCGTGGTCTTTGAGTACCGCTTCCAAAGCCCCCCGACTATCGGAGCTTTCCAGTGCCGTGCGGATAAGCTGTTTCAGATCACGCGGGTCTTCTTTCAGGCGATTGGCTTGTTGCCAGATTTTCAGATCATAGTTATTCGGGTCACGCTGGCTTTTGTCGACCAGCCCTTTGGGCGGCTCCAGGCCGTTCTCGTAGAAAAGCGCGAGGCTCAATTCATTGAGCTTGATCTTGAAGTGGGGGAGTTGTTTGGCCACCAGTTTTTGGCCCTGCTCCTTTTCACCCATGTCCCTGTTGGTTCGGGTGATCTCCTTTTCGTGCAGCCGTGACCACACAGCATGAGCGTGTCGCCGTCCGTCTTTTTCATGAAAAACGATGGCGCGGGGATGACCCACCAGCCCCAATTTCTTTTCCACATCCTCCACCGCTTTCTCGTATTGGGCGACGGTAAGGTCGGCCTTCGCTGGCGGACTTAACTGGACGTGGAAGAACGGCTTTTTGCATTGCGTGCCCATTGATGCGGCATCAATTTCCTGTAGAGCCGTGTGCAGGTTTGAACTGGCCAGACCACGGATTTCGTGGATGTCCACATGCTCGTTTTGATCGGCATTCATCAAATGGAGCGATAAGGCTCGAGCATGGCCGCGTTCAGATGCTTTAAGGATCATGGCCAGATACAAGCTCTGAGATTGGTTCCTTGCCAAGCGCCTGTATCAACATATCCCGTACCTCGCGGATATCAGCACAAGCCTGTTCAAGGTTGTGGTGCTCAGGCCATGATCCGGTATTGGCAACGTAGGCAAGCTGGTTAAGATTATTGCCAATACGGCCAATCGATGCCAAAAGCAGAGCAAGCTTTTCATGGTCTTTGACCGGGCGATACGATTGGCGGGGTGGTTTGGTTTGCAGGGTGGTATGGCGTAAAAAACCGGACAGGGACAGTCCGGCACGATCTGCGTATTCTTGCAGAGCCGTGTATTCCTGATTGTTGAAGCGAACGGTGAGGCGCTTGTCCCGATCCCGCTTCTCGCTCTTGCGTTTAGCCATGCTTTAACCTCCCTGTGCTCAAATCGCCCTCTTTCGCCAGAATGGAACAATCTGGCGGCCTTGCCGGAGGGATGCAACGGGAACGCGCAGCGGGTTCCCTTGCCAAGTCAGGTGCTGTGCCGAAGGCAAAGATCGTCGGAGACGGTCTGACCGCACCCAACTTGCAGTAGTGCTAAACCTTAGTTTATAGGCCGAAGGATTAACATAAAGTTAGCGCTACGTGGGTTTGGGGTTTCCCCATACGCGCCAGCGTCCGCTTCAATACGCGCCGATCCGTATAGATACATTTTAGTCCTCTACAGTCCGTTTTAGCCAGCAAAAAATATTGAGGAAAGTACAGGACGACCCGAATTGAGCCGCCCTGATCTGTCTGCTTATTCTTCGTCGACTTTGACCGGATAACCCCGATATCTCAATCTATGCAAAGGTACTTTTCCGTCAAGATAAAGAATGAGTTCCAAGGCGGTCATTTGTAGCTGCTCCGTATTTTCTTGCCGTCCAAATTCGATGGTCACGGACCACTTGCCGTAGTTCTCACTAAGTACAGCCCTGCAATCCATTTCGTTATCGCTGACTTGATACAGATACAGATTTTTGCCTTGTTTGTTCCAAATGTAGTTGTTCATGGGTGATTCCTTTCATTGTTCAAAGAAAGGGGCAACCCTGACGGGTCGCCCCTTTTATTGGTTTATTGACCGGCTGATTTATCTTCGACCGGGAAGATATAAAGCTGGCAGTTACCGGCCATAAGCTCGGCTGGAACGACCTTGAACTGAAGTGTCAGTCCGTTGCCTTTACCGGTAGGCCAGGCGGCTCCGATCTCCACCTTGTGGTGTTTATCGTTACCCTCTTTGTCTGAATAGTGGCGATAAGCAACTATTCTTGCTACGGGCTTTTGGCCTTTGCTGACGTTTTGGTTTTCACTTTGATTGAACATAATGTTCACCTTTCTGTTGATGGGCTGGCATCATTGCCAACCGATGGCCAAGCGCCAGAACACGCTGACGGAGAAAGATCAATGGACTACACGTTTATGCGGGCCGGTAATTGATCTAGCGTGAGCGGTTCTCCGTCAGCGTGTTCCAGTAAAGGTCAAGGTCGGTAATGATGTGTTACAGCACATATGGACAGGAAGGGGAATGTTATGGCAACGTGAGAGCCATCAGCAAAGGCCAAAAGCCCGTAGCATTTTTAAATCCCCTGTCATTTTTCCTGGGAACATTTCAGAAAGAAAGACAAGGACAACGACCAGAACGACGATAAGGACATCAGCATGGAGTCTCCCACCGAAAACAAGGGCATCCGACTTAGCCTGTCAGAGGTTCAGTCCTTTGCTCCGTCAATTTGCCCGCACTGCCAAAAGCCCATGATTCCGGCGAACTACGCAAACGGCGATACGGTTGATCTGAATTACGAAGATGACCTCGATTACCATTTTAACGTGGCCGTTAATTACGGGTCATGCCAGCATTGTGAAAAATCATTTTCATCACTGGAAATTTCCCACATAAGTCATCCGGTAGACGGCTACCACTTCATGAATTTACATGACTACCACTCGCAATCCCGGAAGTCTTACGAAGTATCTGGACTAGGTTACGGGTGGGGATTTGAACACCACAGAAACGTCACCGGGCTGTTTTTTACCGCTGCCGAAAAAAACCGGATACCCAGGCAATTTACCGGTAAAGAGCCGGTTCTTTGGCTCAATATCCATTGGGTTGATCCGGCTGCTCTTTGTGGTTATGAAAACACGATTGAGGGAGCACGCGAGATTTTCTATCGCCTGAAACCGGAAATCCTGTCATTTGATCTGGATAATCTGGAGTAGCCCTAATGGTTATGGATGACCTGCCACGGGGCTCGCCGGACAGAAAGACCGGTACGGACACCACGCCCAATGCCGAATGGATGGGCGCTCCCGAGTTACTTTCGGACGAGTACCGGTTTTCACCTGACAAGATATTCCTGGGACACATTGACGGACAATTGCTGGGTGTTGGCGATGACCGGCATGTAATGCTGTGTGCAGGATCACGGGCGGGCAAAGGGCGTTCTATCATTGTGCCCAATCTGATTGAATATCAGGGGTCGGTACTGGCCATTGATCCTAAAGCAGAACTGGCCAGCATTACTGCCAAAAGACGCGCAGAAGGTCTGGGACAACGTGTCTTTGTCCTTGATCCCTTTGGCAAGGCCTCGCCGGAAGTTGATGCCTACCGCGCCAGCTTTAATCCGCTCACTATGCTTTACAAAGGCTCGCCCACCATCATTGAAGATGCGGGTCTTATTGCCGATGCCCTGATTGTCCCAAGCGGTGGGGACAGCCATTGGGATGATAGCGCCAGAAACTTCCTCGAAGGGGTGATCTTGCATGTGGCCACCAGTAGCGAGTACCCGGAGGAAAAACGCCATCTTGTCACCGTGCGGGATCTGGTATCCGGGCGGTTTCAGCAAACACGAGGCAAAGGCAGTCTTGATTTTCTACAGAAGGAAATGGAACACAATGCGAAGCAATGTGAAGCACTGGACGAAGATTTAGCGGCAGCATTGGAAGCCTGTTCCTCTGACTTCTTTGACAAACCGGATAACGAGCGCGGCTCTGTGCTTTCAACGCTGCGCAAACATACCAAGTTTCTCGATTATAAAGCCATGCGGGAAGTCCTCTCCGAACACAGCTTTGATCTGAGCGAGCTTAAAACCGCGCCCAACGGGACGACCATTTATCTCTGCCTGCCCGCAGGCCGCATGTCCACCTGTAATCGCTGGTTCCGGCTTTTCGTTAATCTGGCCATTGAAGCCTTGGAGCGGGAAGCCAGCAAACCCGATATTCCCGTTCTTCTGTGTCTTGATGAATTTGCCGTCCTCGGTCATATGCAGCAGATCGAAGTGGCCGCCGGACAAATTGCTGGTTTCGGGGTCAAGCTCATGACTGTGATACAGGATTTGTCCCAGCTCAAGGCCATCTACAAAGACCGCTGGGAAACCTTTATGGGTAATGCGGGTATCTTGATCTTCTTCGGTAATAACGATGTCACCACGCTTGAATTTATACAAAAGCGCCTCGGCAAAACAACCGTTACCGTTTCCCGTAAAAGTGATGTGACTGCCAAAACTATTACGCAAGGAGGTTCAGGGGCTTCATGGTCAAACGAATCTCACGATCTGATTACCATCGAAGAAGCCAGCCGTATCTTTGGAAGGAGCGATGAACATAAGAGGCAACTGATTATCCACGCCGGGAAAAAGCCGATCATCATGAAACGGCTGCATTACGACACTCACCCGTATTTTGAAGGCAAATTCAGCAAGGGATAGCACCAATGAGTGCAAAGACGCATTATCGGTGGTTAAAGACCCGGAATTACGACAATGAGCGGATTTGGCGAGTCCGATGCAAGGTGCTCGGGCCTAACCTGGCCAGGTCAGCATTGTTTGTCTTTGGAGGGTTGAACACCATGCTCGGCCTGACTTTGTTATTCCTATGGTTTCAAACAGGCAATAATGGGCCTTTCATGGTTTTGTGGATTGCTCATTTTCTGCTCTATGCCGTTTGCCATGCAATCGGCTTCCATCTCTGGTTGGCACGGCTACTATTCGGGCACAGGATGGACATTGTCATGTCGCCGGACTTTATCAAGGTTGGTGGCTGGCTCCGCTATAAAACCGCTCCGAATATGCTGCTCAATTTCACCAACGTTCCGCATCAAAGAGCTAAACATGAAGCCGCAGAAGAACAAAGAAAGGGGAAAATTATGACACCCTATTACCGCGAGGCCTCTCAAATCATCATGTATAACGGCGAAATACCTACGGTTCTCGCCTCGGTCTATAACTCGGAAAAAATAGTTACAGCTATTTTAATACGGCTGCAAAACATGCAACAGCTTATCCAGCAACAGCAAATGCAATAGGCAAGAGAATAATGGGCATGGATGACAGAGATAAAAAAGATCGGGACGAATGGATCAAGCAGCAAAAAGGTCGAGCCGGAGAAAAAAAGCCCGCGCCGGAAGACACTGAACCACCTGCACCGCCGGAACCGGCCCAGATAAATTGGAACAAAAAACTCAATCGACTCTACAGATGGGGAAGTATTCGAACATGGCTTTCAAGGCTTGTTGCTGCCCTGTTCGTCGCAAGCCTGTTTTATGGTATGTGGGTCGTTGTCATCCCTGCTCTCTCCAAAATAGCCGACAGGATCGAACATGAACAAACCAACCAACACCGGAAATAACATTCACACATGAGAAACGAAAAACCACTCAAACGGGTCAATTAAAATGGGGGATAACGATGAATCTGGACTACCGCTACCACCTATTGATGATGATATTCCGTTCTAGGATAAAACCATGTGGGAATTTATAACTGAAACCATAAACAGCCTCACGGGCTGGTGGAAAATATTTGCCTGGATCGTTTTTATCTTCATTTGCTGCGCAATTATCGTGGGACTGTTTCAAGGATTTGAGCTCCTGACGGAAGTAGCATTTGAATCTATTGCAACAGGATCGGAAATAGCGATCACCAAAATTGCCAGAGCGTTTCTCATTATGGTTCAAGTACCCGTTCGTGGATTAGTCTGGATCGTATCAGTGATTTGGATACGCGCTGGCTTACTCGCCAAAAAAATCCATAGCCGGTCAGTTGACTTCAAATTACGCGCCGCCAAAGAACGGGATTTGAGGGACTTTTACAACAAACATCGGGAAAGGTTCAAGGACTGGGATCATTTTCAGCGATGGACTGCTGATGAGGGAGAGAGTAACGAATCAACATCTGTCGAAAAAAGAGACAAGTACAATGAGGCCCTTGAAATGTTCGGCCTGGAAAAAGGCTTTTCTCAGAAAGAGTTCAAAATCGCTTATCGGCGATTGTCATCCTATGTCCATCCCGACAAAGGCTGTCCAACTGATTTTTTTGCAAAACAGCTTACGGAGGCCGTCAGGCTTATCAATCAAAGGAGAAATTGGAAATGAAAAAGGAACTCACTAACCCAGAAGATATGCGAAAGGAACTCAATGAACTGATTAACAAGGATCAAAAGCGCGTACAAAAAGCAAAACTCAAAGGTTTATTCAAAACAAAGAATAATAACGACCTCCAGGTTCCTTTCCTGTGCGCGCAAACCGGCAAAGCCTTTATCTTGCTTTTCGGTCAGAAGAGTAAAAAGAAACCTTATATTTTTAAATCCATCAAACGAGTCAATTCATCCGGTACCGGGGAAAACCACCAAAATATCAAAAGCGGAAAGACCGAGGATATTGATCTGGCCAACTTGCCACTTTCAGACTTTCACTGCCCTTGGTGCAGAGATTATGGCAAACATGTCAGCAGCTTCATAAAATGCGGGGTCTGCAAGGAATATGTATGTGATGCCCGGTCATCAACTCTGCCAAGTGGAAAAAGATACTTCCGTTGTCATGACGCTTGCGGTGCAGAAAGCGAGGTTCACTCAACGCTTACAAGTATCAAAGCCGATATGGCCGATGATCGCACAGCAATGCTTTCAAAAAAATCCCTTCCTAAAAAAACGGACTATGTGCCCCTCCCCAAAAAATAAGGAGATCACTCCGGTCGCTTTCAACAAACCCAACATTATTTTTGCCACAAATTTGCCACAAGCCGAAAAAGCCTCATTCAGACAATGGCAGATTCATGCGGGTTACAGCGGACAGTAAAATTGTGGCAAAAATGGCCCCGAAGGGCCATTTCTTACCATATTATTCCGCTAAGTCATTGAGATATAAGTGGTGACCGCTGAGGGATTCGAACCCTCGGCCTACTGATTAAAAGTCAGTGGAAAACGCTGATATTTCTATGCGTTATCATCTTTCTGCCACAAATTTGCCACATATTATCTATGTGACCGAAGATATTAGCCCTCGTGGGCGATCTTCTACATCTTCAGCACGGTCGATAAGATGACCGTATATGTTTAGTGTTGTTGTTATGTTTGTATGCCCCATCAACCTTTGAATTCGTTTCAGATTGGTTCGTTGCTCGATTAGCATGGAGGCATAAAAATGACGGAGATCGTAGGGCGAAAACTTTGGAACAGTTTTCAAAACCCCTTCTTTTTCAACTTCCTTAACCAGACCAGCCTCAAGACATGCTTTAGCAAAACCACGCCTACGCCAATTAATAATACACTGCCATTTTCCCGTTGAAGTTGGAAATACCAGATCATATTTGTTAGAAGGAGAGTGATTTTCTATATAGTGGTGGATCATGTCACTCGTTTCAGGGCTTAAATCAATCCAACGCCATCCAGCAGGCGTTTTAGTGACAGAAATCCTATGACCACCACGCTCAACAGCACGGTCAACCTTTACCTCGGTTTTAGTAAGGTTTGTACGAGCTACTGCAAGATATTCTCCAGGGCGCATGCCAGTATCTCCTGCTAGATATAGCATTGGACGGTATCGCTCCCAAGAGCGTGCAATTTGTGCGTTCTTGGAATTTGCTAATCTATCCGCCGCTTTGAGTAAGGCCCTAAATTCATTCAGGCTTGGTGGAGTAACAGGCTGAGCGTAGCGAGAATTCGAACTAATTGTTATACCAGCAACAACATTGGCCTGAACATGTCCCCGCAAGGCCATTTCCCCTACAGCCGTTTGAAAACAACTTAGAGTCCGTCTTGCAACAAAACGGGAAGGGCAGTTTTCAAGAAGCCATGATCTAAATTTCACTATATCTGGCGGATGCAGCTCATTCAGAGTCTTATCCCACGGATAAGACCGCATAAATTTTGCTATGTATTGGTAGTTTTTAAGCGTGTAAAAAGTGACAGGCTCATTCCCGTCAGTACCTTCTTTCTCACAAATACCAAGCCAAAGATCAATGGCCTCCAACACTGTCTTTGAAACACCGGAAGTGCTGGCCTTCCACTCAGTGGAATTTTCACTAAATGCCCGCGCTTCTTTCATCGTTTTGAAGGTGGCGAAGGAATATCCGGTTTTTGAGGATTTGTCGGTATAGCGCACCTGATAGGTAACGCCCTTCTTCCCCTGTCTTTTTCTTATATCTGCCATTGCTTTCCATAGCCTTTCTACTTGCTTTTATCAAACGATTTCTTGAGATTGCCGGGTGTAATCTGTGCGTTTTTCTCTGCTTCAACGCGGCACCGGTTATAGATAGAGACCAGTGTGCCCCTTTCAATTTTCAGTTTTCCGTCTATGGGATCAACAAAGAAAGGTAATTTACGCTGCCCTACCGCATCTTTGTCCGCTGCTCTCTTCATCTGCCGGTCATTGAGTTCAATGCCCATTTCTGACAAGACCTCCTGTGCCCGTTTTAACCCTATATAACACGGTATTTCCATGCTGCCTCTCTTTCTGTCTGCCTGAACCTGTGGTTGTGCTTATCAATCCATTACAACCTGTATTATGTTAATTAACGGTTAATAGTCCTACCTACACACGAAACCGTGACTCTAATTTCTCCGTTTTAAATCAGTCTATTTCGGGAAATCTCTACAAAATTATCCTCCAGTTCAATGCCGATATAATTTCGGCCAGTCTGCTTAGCTGCCAGCGCTGTTGTACCGGAACCGGAAAACGGGTCTAACACCAAGTCACCAACATTCGAGAAACTGTTTATCAAGGGTTTAATCACATCCACGGATTTCTGGGTAGGGTGTAATTTGTTTCCGGTATAAGCCCATTCCTGAATATCGGGCAGAACTGTTTGCGGCTTTTGCGGATAGCCTTTAGCAAGCAAGAAAGCCTGTTCGTGATGGCGCGCCAGATAATAGGATGATGAAGCGTAGGTTTTCGGCCAAACAATGTGCCCGACCGGCCTGAACCCCGCCTCTTTCCATGCACTCATAAAAACATCTATGTGGGTATCTCCGTAGAAAGACACGCAAAAACTATTATCTTTTAACACGCGCCACGCTTGTTTGAATGCCGGTTTTATCCAGTCACTATTCACATCGTTCTGAATGCTCCTGCCCATGCGGTCTTGGTAATTCACAAGGTAAGGCGGGTCTGTGACAATCAGATTAACAGAGCTATTCGGGAAGCCTTTCATTACCGATATACAGTCGCCGTGTAATATCTCATTGCAAGGCAAGCTGTTGGTGCTGTCTTGTTTTAATTCTTCCGGTCTTTGGAATAATCCGTGCCAGCACTTGTCTGACTGGTAGTTTTCTAATGTGTTTATATCCGCATTCATTTCTTAACTGCTTTCTTTATCAATATTCTGAAAAATCGAGGAAACCGTATTTCACGGCAAGATCGCCAACACACTCTTTCGGACTTACACCTTCTTCCTGACAAGAAGCGATAAAGTCCATATTCGTGTCGATAGAGGTTATGCCGTATTTTGTTTCGAGCAGATCATCAACAGCATTCAGATAATCTATGAACGGTGCATTGTTTATATCCATCGTCTTTCTTCCTTTTAAAAATCCCTTTGAAGGGGGTTGCATATGCAACCTTGGTCTCGCCGAGAGTGGGGTAGCAAGGTCAAGCTACAAACCCTTTGAAAAAGGGCCTGGGCAAGGATTTTTTAAAATTGCGGAAGGTCTGCGAAGCGGAAACCGTCATTTTCAAAAATGCGCAGGCTTTGGGGCTTGACGGCGCGAGGGCGAAGCCCTTTCATGTCTTTTGTCAATAGAGCCGCGCATGATAATGCGCGTCGAACTTTCCATGTATCCACTGCCACTCTCTCTGACCGGAGGGCAGGAATTCGCGATCAGTGGCAAAGTACAATATTGCACAGCTTAACCAAATGGCTATACTTGGTACGGGACTGTCCGTTATCGACCGACAACTTTAGTCAGGGAAGAAGCGTTTATCGCCGGGCAAGTCTCGCATTACATTGCAGGGAAGCCATATGTCCATCCTCAAAGACATTTCCGAAGCCAGAATAGAATTCCGAAATATTCATGGAATATTTCCAAAACGCCTGATTGCCTGCCCCTGCACTTTGGACAAGATAAAGTCCGCCCTTTATGAAAATAGCGTTATTAGCCTGGAAGAATTCCTCCTGACTACATATGACGGGATGATCATTGAGCTCCGAGAGCGTGGCGATGGGTGGTCACTGTCAGCATTATGAGTACCTTTATTTATCTCTCAGCTCTAACTAATTTGACGACCTTCCTCAAACCAGCCCCTGCTCTGCCATTGAGGCGGTGGTGTCTCCCACGATGATGTGATCCAGAACCCGTATGTCTATGAGTGCCAGTGCCTCTTTCAGGCGTTTGGTGATCTTGATGTCTGCTGTTGAAGGTTCTGTGCTGCCGCTCGGATGGTTATGGGCCAGTATCACTGCGGCGGCGTTGTGAGCCAGCCCGTCTTTGACCACTTCACGGGGATAAATACTTGCCCCGTCAATGGTGCCCCGGAATAGCTCCGAATGTCCTATCACCTGATGTTTGGTGTCAAGCCATAACACTGTAAAAACTTCGTGCTCTTTGTCGCCTATAAGCACTTGAAAATATTTGGCCGAGGCTTCGGGACTTGTAAGGGTTTCGCCTTTTTGAAAGCGCTCTTTGATGCAGTCTTGCGCGGCTGTGACTAGCTCTTCTTGAAAGATGTTGTGATAAACGCCTTCGCTATCGCGGACGAGGTAGGTAGTTTGGGTGGCTGTGTCTTTCATCTTGTGGCTCCTGAACGCTGATTTGTTGATGTGCGTTTAAAAAGCCGGACGTAAGAGTTTTATTTTCCAGTTTGAGGACAAGCGAGAGCATCAAGTCCTCACCTTTGGACTAACTTGAAAATGAAACTGCGGCAGGCATGATCGCCACCCTCTAATCAACAAAGCATTTAGCGAGCCATTAAAGACATCGCCGCCCTCGATCCAGGCCGCATTAGCGGTTTATCCATTTCCCTCAGGTTTAAGCCGCCGCCAAGCCGCTGTATCAGCTCACAAAATGGTGAAGTATTAACGGTTTATTAACTGCCATAAGGTAGGATATTTATGGCAATACATGAGGAATTAAATATGGCTGATAGCTGGCATGAAAGAAGCGCGGAGATCAAGCGGGAAAATATCCGGCAGGATCATGACGACCTCAATAATGAAGTAGCCGGACGGGATGTAGGCCGTATAAAACGCTTTGTCCAGACTGAGGCCATAGGCGGCAAAGCGACTGACCGCGACGATGATAATGCCTTTATGGAACTTGCGAGCCAGATCCTCACCGCACAGCAACAACAGCAACTAGACCAGCTTAACCAACAGTTCGCGTTATACGATCAGGCAACTACTCTCGCTTTGGGTGAGATTGACGAAGAAATCGCCGGGGCAAAGGATGATTACCAGCGTATTCAGGACAATGCCACCATTCTGGCTGATGGCAGCCGTGTTTACCGTGATGAAGAGAATGGCGATTTCTATGATGAAGAAGATCAAAGAATTTCAGATAGCGATGAGATAGAAGCACGACGAACGTATAAGGCCGGAGATTCATCAAGGCAAACTGTAAGTTCGGCAGATAATCGAATTGAAGATTTACAACGAGAAAGACAAGACGTTACCGACTTTCAGAAAAAACAGAGTGATCTTGAAGAGCGACTCGAAAATAACCCACAGGACGCAGCAGAAATAAAAGATGAGCTGGATAATATGCCTGCCCCGCGACGGGTACAAAATCACCACCAGGCACTTTCGTCCAACCAGCCTCAAGAAATTCGAAGCGAAACCGGCACCTCTTTTGCCAACGAAATTTCGGAAGGTGGCATTCAAGCTAAAAACGCGCTAAGGCCTGCATTCACCCATGCAAGCCACGTGGAACAGGTTTCTACTGAACCTGCTCCACGTCCTGAACCCGATAGCGTCTCTCCCCAATCCAATCCGGGTATGAACATGGGATAACTCTTCCCAACAAGGGTAAATCGTGCTAAATAAATTTACAAGGATGTGAAATGGCCGAAGATAACGAAAACAACAATGGTACCGATAACTTGATACTGGAACATCTCCGGGCTTTTCGCACGTCCCAAGACCGGATGGAAAAGCGTATTGATGAAATAGGTACCCGTGTCGGGCATATGGACATGAAACTTGCCAGTGTCAAAAGCGATATCGCTCAGCTTCACACGATTGCCGCCGAACATAGCAATAGTTTCGATGCGATCAGTAGACGGCTAAAACGGATTGAGAAGCGCCTTGAGCTAGTCGAGGTTTAACCTTCACTTTTCGGTAAAGGGCAAGGGCGCTTTGCCAGAACGATCAAGATTCCTTCCGGCGCTTTTTCAGGATATTTATCAAGGTATTGGAGAGAATTAGATTTTTTTCTACTAGTAAAATTTTAATCATAACATTTGGGTTTTAATGGTTTTAAAACCCCTCAAAAAAGAGGGGCGAGCATTCAACTTATTTGAAAACAGAGGTACTCGAATACCCACAACCCAAAATAAGAGAAGCTCACCCCAATCGGTGAGCATTCTACTTATAATTCTTGTG
>JAESSQ010000174.1 GCA_016764035.1 Gammaproteobacteria bacterium | reverse complement strand
GCGAACAATGGCGTATTTATCAGGTACGGTTGCATCAAGAATATTACTGGCTTTTAGTAGACCTGAGCGAATATCGATGAATTTTATAGTTAGTGTAATGATGCTTTGTTGTAACGTTTGGCGTTTAAATATCGGGTCAAAGTATGTCCAGTCGACAGCAAGTCCCGCCGTGTCTCTTACCGTTAACGGTCCTAACAGAGGCAATACAACATAAGGGCCACTGGGCACACCCCAGGTAGCAAGTGTCTGGCCAAAATCTTCATTCTGTTTAGGCAGATTCATGTCACTTGCGAAATCGATAAGGCCTAATAAACCAAAGGTGCTGTTAAATATAAAACGTGCTGAGGTAGCAGCGGCTTCGGTAAATTTGAATTGCAGTAGCTGGTTAAAAAATACTACGATATCATCGATATTGCTAAAGAAATTACTCACACCTTTGCTAGCAAAATTCGGCATTATAAAATCATAACCTTGAGCGACAGGTTTGAACGCATATTTATCTACACCTTCGTTAAATGCAAACATACTGCGGTTGTAACTTTCGAAAGGGTCATCAGGGTTTTCCGGGCCGTCCAGTGTTGCACAGCCACTTAGAAATATAATTGAAATTAAAAAGATGTAAAACGGTAATTGTTTTATTTGTCTGCTAATCATCTGACTCACCTAGCATACGATGAGCCAGTGCCGCTACATTTTTTGAGCCATTGCCACCACCTAATTGTTGGCGTATAAGTGAGAGTTCGTGCTTCATGTTGTCATAGTATTTTTTGTCATTCAATAAGCGTAAAGCTTCTTTAGCGATGTTTTTTGGTATCGCTTTTTGCTGAATAAACTCTTTTACGATTTCTTTTCCAGGAATAATGTTTACCAAACCCAAGTGCTTAATACTGACTATTTGTTTGAGAATGAAATGGCTTAGACCGGCGATTTTATAAACGATGACCATGGGCACTTCCAATAAACCAATTTCCAGTACGGCTGTGCCAGATGCGCTGAGTATGACATCACAAGACTGGATGACATCGTAGAAAGGTTGTTTGCTTTGGATAACGTCCAGTTCTTTTATCAAAGCATTAAATGGCGCGAGGTCTTCAGTTTTTACAGTATTAGCGACGGGCAATAAAAATTGAATGTCTGGTTTTTTATTACGTATGCATTTTGCCGATGCCAGCAAGATTGGCAGAACACGTTTGATTTCACCACTTCGACTACCAGGGAAAAGTCCTACTGTTATTTTGTCTGCTATGTTTAGTTGCGCACGTGCCTGTTGTCTGGTTTTATCGGCTATTACTTCATCACTAAGCGGGTGTCCGGTAAAGGTGACAGGCACATCGGCATCTTCATACAGTTTTTTTTCAAACGGTAAAATAACAGCCATATGGTCGACAATCTTTGCCATCTTGTAGACGCGTTTCGGTCGCCAAGCCCAAACTTGTGGGCCGATATAAAAGAGCACCTTAATACCAATACTTTTTGCGTAAGCGGCGAGTCGTTGGTTAAATTCCTGATAATCAACCAGTATCAACAGGTCGGGTGGGTTAGCGGCAATATTGAGTTTTAACTTATCGAGTTCGCCTTTGATGAAGTTATATTTCATGAGTACTTCAACAATGCCAACAACAGCAAGTTCCGTCATATCGATAAAAATATCCGCGCCAGCTGCACGTAGATGGTCGCCTCCCATACCACGAACATTTATATTTCTGTTAAGCTTTTTCAGCTCGTTGATAAGACGTGCGGCATGTGCGTCGCCAGACGCTTCGCCGGCAACGATGACTATGTTTTTTAGGTTATTTATTGTGGACACTGCGCTACTTTAGAAATTAATTTTTATTGTTATTTGATAGTATAGGGGTCAAATAAGACCTCAATTAGAATGTAGAATAATACAGTAATGATAATAACATTGCAGGAAGAATTGCCGTTCATAGCGGGCATTTTGGCAGGAACCGATGAAGCGGGCAGGGGACCACTGGCTGGTAATGTGGTAGCAGCGGCTGTTATATTGAACCCGGAAATGCCGATAGATGGGCTGGATGATTCGAAAAAGTTGACAGAGAAAAAACGCAGCTTTCTGGCACAGGAAATAAAGCAACATGCCCTGTCATGGTCAGTGATTAGTATTTCGCCGCAGAAAATTGATGACATGAATATTTTGCAGGCGTCATTGTATGCCATGAGAACAGCAGCAGAAAATCTTGATGTGACGCCTGGTCATATTTTTGTTGACGGCAACAAAACGCTGCCAAATTGTTTTTGTAGTAATACAGCGGTCATCAAAGGCGACTCTCGTGTTGCTGAGATTAGTGCTGCTTCTATACTTGCAAAAGTAGAGCGTGATAGCCAGATGCTGGAACTTCACAAGCAGTATCCCGAATACGGTTTTGATAAGCACAAAGGCTATCCCACTAAAATACATCGTGAAGTTTTGTACTCTATCGGACCTTGTCCAGAACATCGCCGTAGTTATTCACCGGTACGTGAAGCAATATTGATGATGGAGGCAAGGTAATGAGCACTATACAAAAGACCAATACTGCTAGAAATAACGCCAGGATGCTTGCTTCTTATCTGCTCTCATTTTCATTATTTGCAGTGGCCGGTGCCATTGTCTATTTTACTTACGAAGTTTCCGTAATAAGTAAATATATTCCTAGTGTGCTGTCGCAAGTTGATGCCACCACAGAAAAAATTATACCGATAGTCGATGAGGTTGCGGTGATAACCGCGTTGGTGCCTTCCATACTCAAAGAGATTGAAGCGACGCGCAAAATGATTCCGCCTATTCTTGCTGAAGTGGAAAAGACGAGAAAAATGATACCGCCGATTCTTAAACAAGTAGAACAGACGCGAAATCAGATACCTGCTGTGCTCAAAGAATCTAAAGCATTACGTGGTGATTTACCGAAAATACTCCGCAGTGCAGATAAAGCGTCTGCTGCGGTCGCCGACGTATCTAAACAAGTTGAGGCAACAAGGCCGTTGGTGGTTGATGTACTGCAAGAAGTAGAAAAGACCCGTGAATCAATTCCACCGATGATGGACAGAGCAGATGTGCTCATTGATAAAGCTCGTGAGGCGGGTAAAGAGGCGAGCCAGGGGGCTGTCTCAGGAATTTTTTCAGGTATTATTCGGGCGCCTTTTTCGTTGCTAGCGGACGCTGGTCGAGGTATTTCTGGTTTGTCAGAAAAAGAGGCAAAAAATCTCAGCAAAAGAGACTTTGAACTTGTCGAGCAGGCTGCTTTGCAATTATTAAACAATGGCTCTGTTGATGATCAGCGATCATGGAAAAATACAGAGTCAGAACACCGTGGCGATTTATTTTTGACTGACATTTATAATGACGGCGAATATGCGGAGATAGAATGTCGAATGTTGATGTTCAAGTTGTATAAAAAAGACGTCTTGAAAAATGAGTCAGATCGCTCTTTCTGTAAAACAGATGAAGGTACCTGGGACTTTGATGAGGAATAATTTTCAGGCCCTAGGATTATCTTCCTGAATACATTTAATCGAGAAAAATTCGCCAATAATGTACTGTTGAGCCTTCACTGATTTGATACACTTGTCGCTCATTAAAGTAGAGGTTTTTAAGTGGCATCACACGTGACAACACAACCCAGTTTTATTCACCTGAGAGTACATACTGAATACTCGTTGGTTGATGGTGTTGTACGTGTTAAACCGCTGATGAAAGCGCTGTCTGCTGACAACATGCCAGCTGTCGCATTAACTGACCAGAGTAATTTATTTGCTATGGTTAAGTTCACTCGCGCCGCCCTAAGCGCGGGGATTAAACCAGTCATCGGTGTCGATGCGCTGATCAGGCATGGCGACGACCAGGAAGCACCTTTTCAGATGGTTTTGTTGGCACAGACCAAACAGGGTTATCTCAATCTATCTGAGCTTATTTCTAAAAGTTACCTCGAGGGTCAGCACCGAGGTGTGCCGATAATGCAGGCGGAATGGATTACGCAGAAAGCAGAAG
>JAESSQ010000173.1 GCA_016764035.1 Gammaproteobacteria bacterium | reverse complement strand
GGCTGCAAGCTCTATCTGTATCTCGCCGAGCTCATCGAGTAGCGCCAGTGTACTTTGGGCTTCTTCTTCATCGATTCTGCTCATGGCAAAACCAACATGGACCAACACCCAGTCATTTAAACACTTTTCTGCAGGGTGTTCGTCATCGACGATACAGGCAATGTTAACCGGGCGTTTAACGCCTGAAACATCAACCGTGGCAATAAGATTCTCTTTATCGACAATCTCAATAATTTGACCTGGAATTCCTAAACACATAATAAATACCTCTACTTTTCTCTGATTTAATTTCTACGGTTGACCTCTACGCTTGAGCTCTAAAGTTAATGGCGCGAGCCGCGGCAATTGCCGCCTGACCCAGTGCAAGACCACCATCATTAGCAGGTACCTGATGGTGCGTCAGTACCTGAAGGTTTGCTTCTTCCAAGCCGGCTACAACCAGCTCGAACAGGGTGCGGTTTTGAAACACACCACCGCTAAGTGCGATACGGCTAATTTTGTTTTCACTGGCCAGTAGGTTTGCCGTATCGATAATTGCCTGTGCCAGTCCGCGATGGAAGCGTGCTGCTATTATACTCGCTGTAGTATTTGTTGTTAAATCATTTAGCAGGCTTATCCACAATGGTGTGGGGTCAAGCTGGTAATGATTTTCCTGTTTATTAAGCTTAAATTGATAGGGCGACGCTTGTTCTAAGCTTGCTTTATCGATGCTATTCTCTAGTGCCATCGCAGCCTGTCCTTCAAAGCTGCATTGTGGTGGCGCCAACCCTGTTGCCGCCGCCACTGCATCAAATAAACGGCCAGCAGAAGAGGTTAACGGTGAGTTAATACCTTTGTTAATCATCTGCTGTAATGTTTTTACCGGTTTGCTGTTCAGGGTTTTACTTAATTCAAGTGCAGAATATTGTTGCGTGAACGCATCCCAGCCAAATGCGGATTGTAATTGTGACCAGGTATTACGCCAGGGTTCGCGCATGGCCTGAGAACCACCGGGCATAACCACGGGTTTTAAATGAGCTAAACGTTGGTAATTTTGGTAATCGGCCAGTAAAAATTCACCACCCCATAAGGTACCGTCATCGCCAAAACCCAGACCGTCAAAGGCAATACCGATAACAGAGCCTTCATCAAGATCGATATTGTTATCGAGCATGCAGGCGGCGATATGTGCGTGGTGATGTTGCACCTGGATAAGTGATTTTTGTTGTTTGTTAGTTCGTGCTGAATCTGTTAGTTCTACACCCAGTTTGGTAGAAAGATATTCTGGATGATTGTCGGCGACCACGACGTCTGCTTCAAAAGCATAAAGATTTTGGTATAGCGCAATATTTTTCTGGTAGTCATCAAAGGTGCGCGCGTCTTCCAGATCACCCATATGCTGTGACAGGATAGCGTGGCCATTTTTTAACAGGCAGAAGGTGCTTTTCAGCTCGCCACCTAATGCGAGTATCGGTGGATGATGTTTAAAACCGGCAGGCAATTTTATGTGACCGGGCGCATAACCTCTTGCCCGGCGCATGACCTGTATTTTTCCGTTTATTTGTCGTACCACAGAATCATCGATGCGGTTTTCAATGGGTCGATTATGCAGTAAAAAAATATCAGCAATATTGCTTAGACGTTTTATCGCGTCGTCATTATCTATACATTGCGGTTCGTCAGAACGGTTACCGGAGGTAAGTACAATGGGATGCTCCAGTTCCGCCATCAACAGGTGATGCAAAGGACTGTAAGGTAGCATGAAACCCAACTGTTTTTGACCGGGTGCGATGCCCGCAGGTAGTCGGTCAATGGGTAAGCGTTCAGTGTCATTCATATCCAGAATGACAATAGGCGCTGCTGGACTGCTAAGCGTTTCGGATTCTAGTGTGTTGACATGGCAGTAGTGGTGAACCTGTTCAACATTACGCGCCATCAGCGCCAGTGGTTTGTGCGGGCGTTTTTTACGTTGTCGTAATGTTTCAACGGCCTTAGCGTTGCTGGCATCACAGGCGAGGTGGATGCCACCGATACCTTTGATAGCGACGATAGCGCCTTGTTTTAGTTGTTTGGCTGCATCGGCGATGGGGCTTGTTGACGTGATGGTTTCGCCTTTGGTGTCACACAACCAGACCTTTGGGCCGCACTTTTCACAAGCGGTGGGTTGTGCGTGAAAGCGTCTGTCAGCAGGGTTTTGATATTCACTTAAGCAATCATCACAGAGCTTGAAGGTAGACATGCTGGTATTAGCTCTGTCGTAGGGAATTTGACGAACGATAGAGAAACGAGGACCGCAATGTGTACAATTCAGAAACGGGTAAGAAAAACGTCGGTCAGTGGCATCGAACAGTTCTTGTTGACAGTCGGCGCAGGTTGCTGCGTCAGCAATAACACCAGTCGCAACCTCTGTTTGTGCGCTTTCGATTATCTGAAAATTATTATGGGTGATTTCGTCGGTGTTAGGTATTTGTTCTATGCTATCGATGCGAGCCAACGGTGGACATTCATCAAATAATTTTTTGGTAAAAATTTCTGTGGTATCGGCCGTGCTAAGTAAATTAATCAGTACGCCTTCACCATCATTACGTACATCACCTGTCAGGCCAAGCTCATTCGCCAGTCGCCAGACAGTAGGGCGAAAGCCTACACCTTGTACTAGGCCACGCACGCGCAGCGTATGCGTAGTTAAGTTGCGCTCACGTGACGTGTTGGCATGTATTGGTTCGACGATTTGAGCTGCAGTTTGAGCAGATTGGGCAGTCATCTTATATGCACCGTGCAAATCATGCAGGGGTCAAAAAAACGGATGCTAGAAGCGTCGACACATAGCGCATCGAGCACCGTGTAAACGTCAGGCAATTCTGTATTGCGTACAGACATGTTAAAGCCACCGCAACCACCAGGCTGTAGCCAGAGAATATTAAATGTTTTGTTCACGGTGTCATCTCTAGCGGTAAGCTAAGAATGAATTCAGCGCCTTTGTTTTTAGTATGGTGGCTTAAGGCCATCAGGTTGCCGCTGCATTGTTCGGTTGCAAGTCCATAACTAATGTACAACCCCAATCCAGTACCATGACCAGCGGCTTTGGTGGTAAAAAAGGGGTCGAATATTTTAACGATGTCCTGTTCTGAGATACCGGATCCATTGTCCTGAATACTAATAGCAACCATTTTATTTTTTATGCGTATTTGGATATTTAGCAGTGGTTCTTTGTTATCCGCAATAGCATCGATAGCGTTTTGAATGAGATTGATGAGTATCTGGTGTATATGACCTTCGCTGTTATATATTTCCAGACATTCTGGGTAATCGCTAACTATTTTTGGTTTGCCTGTGGACGCTTTTATTACCCAGCTGGTCGCTCGTTCGATAACAGGAATGAGATCAAAAATCTGTTTGTGGCCTGCTTGCGGCGTGGCAAACTTGCGTAAATTTTTGACGATATCACTAACCCGTTCAGCACCTTCGAGTGAACCTTCAATTAGAGGCTCGATATCGTGCATCATGTTATCAATTTTTAGTTCTTGACGAAGTTTTTCGCGTTCGTCGTTGGTCGCGCCATCATGTATTGAATTAATGTAGATTTTGAACTTATTCTCATATGTTCGCAGCGCATGCATGTTTGCATACAAAAAACTGATGGGGTTGTTTAGCTCATGGGCAACGCCTGCAACCAGACGGCCTAGTGATGCGAGTTTTTCAGATTGTATTAATTGTTGCTGAGCGTTTTTTAGGTCTTCGTGAGACTGATGTAATTCATGGTATGCTTTGCGAAGTTCTCCGAGAGGGCGACCGGTGATGACAAAGCCGGAGAGGTTATTGTTATGGTCAAAGCGCGCACTGCAGTTAACAGCCATGGGTACGTCGTCATTGTTATAACTTAATAAATCGATTTCGCAATCAATAATAGAAGCTGTGCGGATACGTTTTGGAAATTCGGCGATTACTGTTTGGTTTTTGTCGCTGATTAATGCTGTCAGGGGTGTCCCGGCTAGCTCTACAGAGCTTTTACCTGTGGCTGTTTTTAGCGCGTCATTGACCTGTAAAATATTGCCATTGATATCGCAGACGATGAGCACATCGGAGATGGATGATATGATGCTTTCGATAAAACGTTGTGCATTTTCCAGTTCTGCATTTTTTGCTTCGAGTTCGAGTTGATAATGTACCAGGTCGGTGTAGGAGTTTTCCATGCGCTGGATAACATCGACCCACATTTTATCGTCAGCGCGACGAGTTTGTTGCTCATGCTGCAACGCAATAGTAACCCGTGGTTTAACACTGGAAGACTGTTGTCGTGCAGCGTCATTCATGCCACATTTTCCGCAATACGCTCAACGTTAGCGTTTTTTTCAAGGCCATAACGTTCAAGTTTGCTACGTAGACCAACGCGTGACAAACCCAGCTCTTGTGCTGCCTGTGTTTTATTCCAACGTAAACGAATCAGCGTTTCCTTTAATATGCACGCTTCCAGTGACTCTACACGTTCTTTCAATGTGCCAGAGACACTATTTAATATGGTCATATCAGCCACTGATTCTTTGGGTGTGGCGCGTAAGATATGTTCCGATACCAGTTCTGAGCCGAGGTAGTCTTTTTGTCCGAGCACCAGCATGCGTTTGATTTCATTTTGCATCTCGCGCACATTGCCCGGCCATTGGTACGCTTCAAAACACTGCAAGGCTTCTTCACTTATACCTTTGACGCGCTTACCTAACAGGTCCATTGATTCATTAAGAATGGCGATGGCTAAAGGAACAATGTCTTCTTTGCGTTTGCGTAGCGGTGGAACTTCGATTTCAAAAGTCGCTAAACGGTAGAATAGATCCTGACGGAATTTACCCGTGCGTACATCTTCTTCCAGATTGCGGTTGGTAGCAGCAATGATACGAACATCGATAGCGCGACGTTTGTTACTGCCGAGTGGCCTAATTTCACCTTCCTGTAAAACGCGAAGTAGCTTGACCTGAAATGCCGGGGTGGTCTCACCAATTTCATCGAGAAAAACAGTGCCACCATTCGCTAGTTCGAATAAGCCAATCCGGTCTTCATTAGCGCCAGTGAAGGCGCCACGTTTGTGGCCGAATAACTCACTTTCGAGAAGTTCATCGGGCAGAGCGCCGCAGTTTTCAGCAACAAAACTATTATCCTGACGCAAACTATTGTAATGCAGGGCTCGGGCGCATAACTCTTTACCAGTGCCTGACTCTCCCGTTAGTAGCACACTAACATCGAATGGTGCAACGTTTCGTATCAGGTTGCAGACGTCGTTCATGCTACTGTCTGGGCTGCGGACGATGCCCTGGTCCCAATCATAGCGTGCTTTCAGAGCCCGTCGTTTTTCGACCATTGCAGCGTCAATGGTATCTGGCTTGAGCTTGAGTTCGACAGCGAGCTGTGCATTTTCACGTTGCAGATGAAACAGGTCGATAGCGTTATTGAGTTTGGTGGCTAATTCTTCTGGGTGCCAGGGTTTGGTTATGTATTGGTAGATACCACCTTTATTTACCGCATCTATAATGTCTTCTGAGTCGGTATAACCAGAGATAATCATGCGAATGATGTCGGGGTATTCTTCCCTAATTTTTTCAGTGAATTCCACGCCTGACATTTCTGGCATCCGTTGTTCACAGAGCAAAATCTGTATCCATTCGCGTTGCAAAATTTCTTCTGCTTGTTGGATAGTATTGGCTATATGAACATCGAATTGATCGCTTAAAATTCGCTGGATAGATTCCAGTGAACGTTGTTCATCGTCAACGACCAGAATGCTAGGCGTGTT
>JAESSQ010000172.1 GCA_016764035.1 Gammaproteobacteria bacterium | reverse complement strand
CTTTAATAATATTCTTGCCATCGTTATCGGTAATCTTAGCCTGTTAAAAGCAGAGTTAACTAACCACAGTGGCGCGATAAAACGTATTGAAACTATTGAGCAATCAGCTAAACGAGCTGCTGATTTGACCAAACAATTACTTGGTTTTTCCCGCAGTAAAGCCCAACAGCAGCAAATAACAAATATCAATACGTTAATAACCGATATGGATAATTTGCTTGCGCGTACTGTGACACCACAGATAGACGTCGTGCATCAATTACACACAAATTTGTGGCATGTTGCTATTGATCAGGGTGATTTTCAGGATACCTTGATAAATTTGATATTGAACGCACGTGATGCCATGTCTGGGAGTGGGCGCCTTATCCTAAAAACTGAAAACTGCGTGCTCGATAATGAAAGGCTTAAACTTGATCCAGATATGAACCCTGGTAAATACGTGGTGTTATCTGTTTGCGACTCAGGCGAGGGTATAACAATAGAGCAACAGAAGCGTATTTTCGAACCATTTTTTACTACTAAAGAGCAAGGTAAAGGCACAGGTCTTGGGCTGGCGATGGTGTTTGGTTTTGTGAATCGTAGTGGCGGTTTTATTAAAGTTTTTTCTGAACGTAATGTTGGTACGACATTTAGAATTTATCTTCCTAAGTGTGAGGGTGAAATTCAAACGACAGAAATACAAGCTTTGCAAACAGAAAATTTACCGCGTGGCCAAGAAGTCATTTTAGTTGTTGATGATGAAGAAATGTTGCTGGAATTAGCGCAAGAAACATTAGAAGCGTTAGCGTATCGAGTGCTGATAGCGACAAATGCTAAGCAGGCATTAGTACTACTAGCCGAGGAACCAGATATAGCTCTGCTTATCACAGATGTGTTGATGCCTGGTGGCATGAATGGTTATGAGCTGGCTGAGCAAGCGATAGAAAATCGTCCCAACCTCAAAGTGATTCTGGCCTCCGGTTATGCATCAAAAACAGAGATAGGCGATGTGAAATCGAGTTTTTCTTCAGATATATTACTTAAGCCGTATGGCTTGTCCGAGCTAGCTAAACGCGTTAGAGCGATACTTGATAGTGACTAGCTGTGAGTTTATAAACTAATATCGTTTATATGTTTATTTCCACACCTGAAATGGCATCATCGTCTTTTTGATGCTCAGGCGTACACAATATAAGTCGAGCATGATTGATGCTTGATTCTTTAATTAAATAATTTTTGCTGTTTATTTGTCGTTGCTGTGAAAGTTGTAACACGGCCAAAGACTGTTCTTTAGAGAGTTGTAAATTATCTTCATCCTGTTTTTCTTTTAAGTTAGGAAACAGTGACAAAACATCCTTATTATTTGTTATACCGCATAACGTTAGACGTATCTGTGGTTTTTCGGTCATAAGTTTTGATAACTTATCAAGTTGCTCTTTACCGTTATTGTCCAGTTCGGTTTTACCGGCTGAGAATTCAACAGGGTCAAAGTTCATCGCGGTGGCGAGATCAAATAGAATGTTACCACCTGCATAGATAAGGCCATAAGGCGTATAAAAAGTTATTAATGTAACCGTGGCGGCTTTCGATGTGGCCTTTATAATTGCATCCATGGGGTTGAAGTTTGGTTTAGAAACATCGCCAGTGACAGGGATATCCAAATGAATACTGTCATCTTCGTCGCGTAATAAAACCAATGTCTGATTTAGTGGCATACCAAATTTTTTATCAAGCTTATCAGCGTCCTGTTTGCTCTCTGCTTTGATGTTGAAGTGGTACAGTGACTGCGCGATATTACTATCGAGCACACCTTCTTTAGCAAAGAGCTTTATATCTGCATCCATCTGTCCGCTTTTTATAATATGACCAATGGCTTTTTTTGCTGCGGGAGATGCCGCACGTAGGTCAAATCCTTTTAGATTGCCGTTGGCATCAAAAGAGATTTTTTTGGCAAAAAGTTTTGTAGTGCCTTCCATATCGATAGTGCTGTGGCGCGTTGTTCGTGCAGACAGCTTGAATGCGCTGATAGTCGAGGGCTTGTCTGTGTATAACTTGCTTGCAGTAAATAATAATTCTTGCAATCCAGCTTTGGTTACGGGCACAGTGCTGTTATCAGTAAATAATATTTGTTTGTTGGACGCAATAACAATTTCGTTTAATGAAATAGTTAAAGGTTTGTTATTGGTTGCAGGTAGTTTTTTTGTAGTGGCTTTGGTGTTGTCATGTTTTAGCCATTTACTGTGTTCGAGTTTACCGTTTTTGTTAATCGAAACATGTGCTTTAAGTCCGTTTAGGTTTACAGTATCAATGGATACACTGTCCGCAGAATAATTGAAATCTTCGATGGTTAGATTGGAAAAGGCCACGGTCGTATCATCAGCATTGTTGCTACGTTGTAGTGCAGAAAGATTTTTTAAAATTATTTCTTTGATATGTATATCGTTTAAGCCTGTGGTAGTGACATTATTAAAATCGGTGTTTAGTAATGTTATTAATTTTTTATCCAGTTTGTTGTCAGTAATGCTAAGTCCGTTGATAGAAAAATCACCGGCGGTTGAAACGGGAATGATTTCTGACGCCACCAAGTTTTTGTCAGTAGCGTAATTGATGCTGCCGTCCCATGACATTTTTTTCAGCGCTAAACAATAATCGAGCACTTTATTTTGTTCTTGTGCTTTCGTAAGAATAGATTGGTGTTGTAAATAACAAATATTGATATCGCTAACGACGATTTCATCTAATGTCGCTGCCCATGATGTATGGGTTTCGTCTGTGTTATCCAGGCTTTCTATATTTTCTTCTAAAGGGTGGTCAAGCGAAATATTGACACCGCCTACAATAATGGCATCGTTGTACTGTTCGATGTTGACGCTTATTCCATCAAGTACGACCTTGGTGACAGCGATGGTTTTCTCGGATAACGGTGACCAGTGCCAGTGTATATCGATGAGACCAATATTGAATAACGGTTTATCGTTCTTGCTGCCTTTCGCATTTAGCAGTGAGATGGTGCCGTTGAACAGGTTGATGTTAATGGATTCTATAGAAGCATCGATATTTTGTTGTTTAAGCCAGGAGGTGGCGTTGTATATGATGGTTTGAGGTAATAACAAGCGTATGCTGGTTAACAATAAAACGAAGACCAGCGCCGCGATAATAAAACGAGCTTTCCACGGATTTGACCGATAAAGTTGTCGTAGCTGAGTCAAGTGGCTATTGGTTTGTGTCGATGGCATATTTAGTCATGTTCATTGTGGTTAGTTAATTTCTCTTGCTTTGACGTGCGTAACATTTGCAAGATATTGTACTGCATATTTTTGTTTAATAAGCGTCGTGCTTGCCTGCCTTTTATTATGGCTTCTTCACTAATGTCTAATTTATCCGTGTCGTTGACGGTTACATAGTTAAAGTCTATTAAAGAATTAATAAAGTTAGCAATTAAGCGTTTGTCAAAAAAATCAGGCGAGTTGTTCTCGTACATGAGAGAAAGTCTCTGCGCCATCAGGTAGCATAATTTATCAAGGCGTTCTCTTGATAACGTGTTAGAGCCACTTTCGGCGAGCAAGGCAAAAATCATGTAATACAGCTCAAGCACCGGTGAAATTATTTGCGCGAGCGATGTGAGCTGGGCGTGTTGCTCCGTACTTAGAGGGGGCCTTATAAAGGTATCTGTTTTTGAGGTATCAAGGTGTTTAGATGCAGAAAGTTCGGACAGTAAGTTGTCGATGACCTTTTCAATTTTACTTGCTGGCCAGGGTAAGAAAAACTCTGCTTTTATAAATGGGTAAATGATCTTTATGTATTGATAAATGGTTTCACGGTCTAGCGTGTGCGCATTGGTAAAGCAGCAGGCGATTAATGATGGCATCACGAACAGGTGCAATGTGTTATTTCTGTAGTAGGTTAATAAAATGGCATGTGATTCATCTAGATAAATAAAATCGCCCATGGCATGTTTTTTTCGGTGAACGAGTCCAAGTGCTTCGGCGTGATGTATCTGCTCTAAGGGTTCACGCGTCGTTTGCGTAACTGACGTAGAATAATTTATACGTGTTGTTAACTTTACATAGAAAGACAGGTTGCGTATCAGTTCGCCTTCATCCATAGTTTGGTTTTGCGCAGCAAGCAAGGCGGTTGCTACCAGGTTTACTGCGTTTACGTCACAGCAGGCATTGATGTTTTGCATGACTTGTTGAGCTGTCTGCGCAACCGTCGGTCGTAACCAGGCAGGACGGTTTTCATCATCATAAGGTTGCGTGCTCCACTCGGGGGCGTTAGCGTTTAATATGTCCCGTAAGAAAACAGGTTGGCCAAAATTAGTTGTGACGCGTCCGTAAAAACCACGTATTTTAAAAAAGGAGCGTATAGAACCGAGCAAGGTTTCAGATTTTTTATCATCACCTTTAAGTTCAGCAAGATACGCTTTACCTTCAATCATTTTTTCATAACCGATATAGACCGGTATAAAAGCGATGGGTCGATTAGGGTACTTTAAGAAAGCTCTGATGGTCATTGCTAACATACCTGGCTTTGGTTGCAGCAAGCGACCTGTTCGGCTGCGCCCGCCTTCAACAAAGTATTCGATCGGCATACCCATGGCGAGTTGAGAGGCAAGGTATTCAAACATCACTGTGGAATACAAAGGGTTGTCTCTAAAGCTGCGACGGATAAAAAATGCACCGCCTTTTCTTAACAATGAACCAATAACAGGCATGTTGAGATTTCTGCCGGCAGCGATATAAGGAATCGCCAGACCTTCTTTATGTATTACATATGAAAGCAAAAGATAATCGATGTGGCTGCGATGGCAGGGGACATAAACAAGCTCGTGATCTAAAGCCAGTTGTTTAAGTTGATCGCTGAAGTGTACATCGATACCTGAGTAGAATTTATTCCAGAAGGCAGTTAAGACACGTTGAAAGATTTGAATCGTGATGTAACTTCGATCAGCGACGATTTCATTAAGGTAATTGTCTGCAATTTTTGTTGCCTGGTATTGTGTGATGTTATCTTTTTCCTGTCGTTGTTGAATGGCTTTTTTAATCGTTTTATTTTCTAATAATTGACGAACCAGTACGCGTCGATGAGAGATGTCAGGTCCTAGCGTTGCGCTTTTTATTTCTATTAAGCGCCGGGATAGTAACCCTTGAATCTCATCGATACTGTCGCTATCTTTATCGGCATTACTGAGAACATCGCGGAAGGAAATAGTGGATGAGAGTTGCACCAGGGTATTTTTACCATTAAACAAAATGGTAAAAAATCGACGCGTGCGTCCGGCGAAACCCCATGTTTCTGAAAATAGAACGCGTAACCAGTGTTTTTGTTTTAATACTGGCCGACCCCAGAAGATAGTGACGGGAATAAAGTGTATGTCGATATCAGGGTATTCAAGTAATGCCTGATGCAGTGCGCACAGCATCTTTGAGTGTTTTGTTTTTTGCTGTAACCAGTCTTTAAGGGGTTGTGCCGGTGCGATGGTGTAAACACTGTGCCAGGTTTTTAATCGTTCGTCATTGATGTGCGATAGTGGTGTTTTGAAGTCTAAAGATTTACATTCTTGTTCCAGTACCAATAAATCAGTCCATGAACGAGACGCCATAACATAGACAATAATATTTTTGTTATCAGCAGATAGCTCACCTACGCGCGTAACGTCTGTGTTTATCCATAGGTAAAGTAGCTTTTGTGCGAGATAGTTTAATAACGAGGTAAGCTTCATGAAAAATATCAGTTAAGCCGTTTTCATGTTGGGTGTCAGATACCATTCCACATGATAGCGCTTCTGATTTTTTTCTAAACAGACAATGGCACTGTTCTGAAAACGGATGATGTTATGGTTTTCGTCACCGGTGACCAAATAAGCAACCAGCTTGGCTAAATGCGGCAGGTGTCCGATATATAGCGCGTTATCAGTTGTTAAGTGTGGCAAAAGTAAACGCACATCATTGTTTGGTGATAAATATTCGCTAACAGAAACGGCCTGGTTGCTAAGGTTGTTGGCGAATATTTCAGCGCTTTGCTCGGCGCGACATTTTCCACTATGTGTGACGCTAGATATAGACACATCAGCGATAAGCAGTTGTTTTGCAATGACGTTAGTTTGTTCTATGCCGAGCTTGGAAAGGGGGCGGTTTGCATTTTCAGTTTTGTCTACCGCCAGTCCATGCTGTGAAAAATACAGTCTGCTGGCTAAACCTTCGAAGAGTTTTTTATCGACCATGACCTGCCCTGTTGATTAGTATTTTGCGATATTTTTCATTTACTATTCTTGCTTTAATACGCATTATGAGCAAGTTGAAACGTTTATTTATCTAAGATAACTGACCTGGCAACCAGGTGGCTATCGCTGGCCAGTATGCAATCATTGCCATGGCTATGAGTTGTATCACAATAAAAGGCATGACGCCTCGATATATCTGAGTGGTTTTTATTTCAGGAGGCGCTACGCCACGCAGGTAAAATAGCGCAAAACCAAACGGTGGCGTGAGAAATGAAGTCTGCAGGTTGATTGCTATCAATATGCCCAGCCATACCGGGTCAATGCCCATGCCAAGCAATACCGGCCCTACGATGGGTACGATAACAAAAGTAATTTCGATGAAGTCCAGCACAAAACCCAACAAAAACATCACCAGCATTACGGCTAACAGTGCACGGTATTTACCACCGCCTAAGTCACCCAGAATTTCCTGTATTAATTCGTCGCCTTCGAAACCACGAAACACTAATGAAAATAAGGCGGCGCCAATCAAGATCATGAACACCATGCAGCTGATGCGTGTGGTACTGCGAACAACTTCTTGCAAGGTTTTAAGGTTTAAGCGGTTTTTTGTTTTGGCGAGAAGCATGGCGCCAACGGCGCCGATAGCCGCAGCTTCGGTGGGCGTCGCCAGGCCGACAATAATAGAACCGAGTACGGCAAGGATTAAAGCCAGAGGCGGTATCAAATGTTTAACAACACTATGAAATAGTTGTGCATCGTAACTAAAACTATCGTCTGCCGCGGGCATGGCGTCTTTGTTAAACAAAGCCACACCGACGATATACAGTATATATAACGTCACCAGTAATAAACCAGGGATTAACGCACCGATGAATAGGTCACCAACTGAAATGGTTTCTGGAGAAAAAATACCCATGTCCAGCTGTGCTTGTTGATAAGCATTGGATAATACATCGCCGAGCAAAACCAGCACGATAGATGGCGGAATAATTTGCCCAAGTGTGCCCGAGGCGCAGATGATACCGGTAGAAATTTTTGGGTCATAACCTTGTTTTAACATGGTGGGCAATGACAACAGCCCCATGGTAACGACGGTCGCGCCGACGATACCGGTACTGGCAGCGAGCAGGGTGCCAACCAGTACCACGGAAATGCCAAGACCGCCGCGCAAACTTCCGAATAAGCGTGACATGGAGATTAATAATTCATCAGCGATTTTTGAGCGCTCTAACATGACGCCCATAAAAACGAATAACGGCACGGCGATAAGAATTTGGTTTGAAATAATGCCGTACAGACGATTAGGTAATGCTTCCAGGAAAGCGGGGTCAAAAGTACCGGTAGCTTCTCCAATAACAGTAAACATCAAGGCGGTACCTGCCAGTGTAAAAGCTACCGGGTAACCGATTAATAAAAAAATGAAGACGCAGGCGAAAAGATAAAGCGGCATATATTCCATCAGCGCTCACCTTTAGCAATGATGGTTTTAATGTTACGTGTGATTTGTGTGCAGGCTTGTAGTATTAATAGCGTGGTCATCACCAGGATTAACGTTTTTAATAAAAACACAGCGGGTAAACCGCCGGCTTCACGCGAACCTTCGAATACCGACCAGCTATCGGTAATGTATCGCCAGCTAATCCAGCTGACAAATAGCATGAAGGGTAGCAATAAAAATAATGCACCGAACAGATCGACCCATGCTTTGGTGTGTTTGGAAAAGCGTGAATAGAAAATATCAACACGCACGTGCGCGTTTTGTTGCATGGTATAGGCCATGCCGACAAGGAAGACGCTGGCGTGTAAATAGGTGGCGGTTTCCTGCAGAGCTATAGAGCCGTAATCGAAAACGTAACGTAATACCACAACCACAAAGGTAACCAAAACCAGCAGCAGGCTTAACCAGGAAACCGTTCTGCCGCTCCAGTCGATAAAGTTTTCGATACCGCAAAGTGTTTTGTTTAGCATGAAGGCAAATGTTTATCAGTCGTTAGCGATGGCCGGTTTTTATAACCAGTAACCACGATAGTCTTCGTCGTTGTTGATGCGGTTGCTTAATATTGTTTTGAACGCATCAGGGTTTTTAGTATGCACAAGTTCGCCAGGGCGCGGGAAATGTTTGTCGTATAAACGAGATAGCCAAAAACGTAATGCGCCAGCACGTAACATTGTTGGCCAGAATGTTTGTTCTTGCGTCGTGAGCGCTCGATGTTCATTGTAGTTAGTTAGCAATGCGTTAACTTTGTTCTTGTTTAAGCTGAGATCTTGATTAAGACACCAGTCGTTGGCGGTTACGGCAAGGTCGTATAGCAGAGCATCGTCACATGAATAATAAAAATCGATGATGCCGCTAAACATATCTTTATGCCAAAGTGCGTTGTCGCGAAACAGGTCCGCATGAATAACGCCGCGAGGTAGGCTTGCTAGTTGCCTGTCATTGCCAAGTTGGTCGAGTTGAAAACGCACCTCTTCATCTAACAAGTTACTGTCATCGGCAGACAGTTTGTTTTTTACCTGGGCTGCGGTTTGTTGACACCAGGCAGGGCCACGTGGGTTGGTCTGCTCGCCTTCAAAGCTTAAACCTGCAGCATGCATTTTTCCCATGGCAGTGCCAAGTTGAGCACAATGATCGACACAGGTTTCGATAATACTGCCACCGTCGAGACGCTCGACAAGCGCGATGGGTTTATCGGCGAAGTGACTTAAATAATTACCCTGTTTGTCGGCAACCGGGCTAGCGCTAGGTACATTATTGTCGGCAAGATGGTGCATCAGGTTAAGATAATATTGCATCTCTGTAAAACTATGACGCTCGAAGATTGTTAGCACAAAGCGTTGTTGTGTGGTGTTAACAAAATAATTGGTGTTTTCGATGCCGTCTCTGATTCCCTGATAGCTGTCCAGTTCACCGACCTCATAATTTGCCAGAAAATCTTTGAGTTCGTCTTCTTCGATGGTGGTATAAACAGACATAGTAATTAGTGTGTTTTGCAGAGTCTTCCTGCTGTTGGCAAGGCGGCAAGTTTAGCGTATCTCAATGATTTACTAAACATGATTTGAGCCTCGATTTAAACCATGATTAAAAGTGCGATTTACTAAGCACCGTTTATTAAACGTGTTGTAAGTTATAATTTTTACCTGTTAATGCCACGAGCTGTTTGCGATAATTAGCGCCTGTAAATAATCTGTAAGAGTTAAACCCTGATGTCAGAAAAAAAACCACCGTTGGTCCTTGTTGATGGTTCCTCCTATTTGTTTCGTGCCTTTCATGCCTTGCCGCCATTAACCAACAGCAAAGGTCAGCCAACCGGGGCGGTTTATGGTGTGATCAATATGCTCAACAAACTGGTCGCTGAATATAAACCAACAAACATTGCTGTGGTGTTCGACGCCAAGGGTAAAACCTTTCGCAATGACATGTATAAAGCGTACAAGGCTAATCGGCCGCCTATGCCTGATGAGTTGCGTAGCCAGATAGCACCCTTATATGAACTGGTGGAAGCCTTGGGTTTTCCCATGGTTATTATTCCCGAGGTAGAGGCGGACGACGTTATCGGTACCTACGCGAAACTAGCGACACAGGCCAAAGTGGCGACACTAATATCGACAGGTGATAAAGATTTAGCGCAATTAGTAAATCCACATGTGACCTTAATAAATACCATGAACAACCTATTGCTGGATGAAGCTGGTGTGGTCAAAAAATTTGATGTGCCGCCCAATGCCATTATTGATTATCTGGCCTTGATGGGCGATACCGCGGATAACATACCTGGCGTGCCAAAAGTCGGCCCGAAGACGGCGGCGAAGTGGTTGAAGCAGTATGAAACACTGGATAATCTGGTGGCGCATGCGGATGAGATAAAGGGTAAAGTAGGCGAAAGCTTGCGAGATAATTTAGATCAACTGCCCTTATCGAGAGAGTTAACAACAATCAAATGCGATGTCGAACTCGACCTTGCTATTACTGACCTGTCCATGCGCGTACCCGATGTGGAAAAACTCAAGCAGATCTATACCGAACTGGAATTTAAAACCTGGCTGTCTAATCTTTCCGATGATGTGGCCGTAGAAGAAAAGCCGGTCATCAATAAGGTAGCAGCCAACTACGAAACCGTACTCGATAAACCGGCGTTGACGCGATGGCTAAAAAAGTTGGAAGCTGCCAAGCAGTTTGCTTTTGATACCGAGACCACCAGTCTGGACTATATGAAAGCGCGGGTTGTCGGTGTGTCGTTTGCCGTTGAAGTGGGTGAGGCCGCTTACGTGCCTTTTGCGCATGATTATCCGGGTGCGCCGGAGCAGCTCAGTGAGCAGGATGTTTTAGGCGCTTTGAAACCGTTACTGGAAGATGCGTCTAAAAATAAAATCGGCCAAAATCTTAAATATGACGCACATGTTCTGTTAAATCACGGCATTATGCTAAAAGGTATCGCGCAAGATTCGATGCTGCAGTCTTATGTTCTGGATTCCACGCAACGCCATAATATGGATGATATGGCTTTGCGTTTACTCGGGCACAATACTATTCATTTTGAAGATATCGCCGGAAAAGGTATTAAGCAATTAACCTTTAACCAGATTGCACTTGAAGAAGCCGGGCCTTATGCCGCAGAGGATGCTGACATCACCTTGCAGATTCATCAGGCGTTAAGCGAAGCCTTAGCAAAACAGCCGACATTAAAAAAAGTTTATGAAGAAATAGAATTACCGTTGTTACCGGTGCTGCTCAAGATTGAACAAAATGGCGTGAAAATTGATGTTGCCATGCTGGAACAACAAAGCACACAGTTGGCGGCACGTATGAACGAGGTCGAACAACAAGCTTATGATGAGGCCGGTGAAACCTTTAATCTGGCCTCGCCTAAACAATTGGGCACCATCCTGTTCGAAAAGCTCAAAATACCATCAAAAAAGAAAACCAAAACAGGGCAGTATTCGACGGCTGAAAGTGTATTACAGGAACTGGCCGCTGATTACCCCTTGCCACAATTGATTCTTGAACACCGTGGTTTGAGTAAGCTGAAATCAACCTACACCGATAAATTGCCGTTGCAGGTTGATGAAAAAAGCGGCCGTGTGCATACCTCGTACAATCAGACCGTGGCAGCGACAGGTCGCCTGTCATCGACCGATCCAAATTTGCAAAATATCCCGATTCGCAGCGCAGAAGGCAGGCGAATACGGCAGGCATTTATTGCGCCTGAAGGCTATAAGTTATTGGCGGCGGATTATTCGCAAGTTGAGCTACGCATCATGGCGCACTTATCAGAAGATGAAAATTTACTGCAAGCGTTTGCGCAGAATATCGATGTGCATCGCGCCACTGCGGCGGAAGTGTTTGCGGTCAAGCTGGACGATGTGGACAATGAACAACGCCGTGCGGCCAAAGCCATTAATTTCGGTCTAATCTACGGCATGTCGGCTTTTGGTCTGGCCAAACAGTTAACGATTGGTCGTTATGAAGCACAGGACTACATCGACACCTATTTTGCACGTTACCCCGGTGTAAAAGCTTATATGGACGAAACCCGAGAGCAGGCGCATGAACGCGGTTACGTCGAGACTGTTTTTGGTCGTCGTTTATATCTGCCTGAAATCAATGCCCGCAATGGTCAACGTCGGCAATATGCTGAACGCACAGCGATTAATGCACCGATGCAGGGCACGGCGGCGGATATTATTAAACGCGCGATGATAACGGTTGATCAGGCTTTGTCCCGCAGCAAGCTTGACGCAAAAGTGGTCATGCAGGTACATGACGAACTGGTGGTTGAGGTGCGTGAAAAAGATACTGAAGCATTGGCCGAACTGTTGCGAACAGAAATGGAGCAGGCGGCCACCTTAAAAGTGCCATTGCTGGTTGATATCGGTATCGGTGATAATTGGGATGAGGCGCATTAGCCAGGTTTTATCGGTAACACTTCAAGCATCTTTAGCGAGCTTAACAATGCTATGTTTTCACTGTACTTTAGTGATGATGCTCTGCTTACCTGAATTATTGTAACTCGACGTCAAACTGTACACGGAAACTCGGAAAGGGTGCCACCGTTGAGTTATTAAACTGTCCTTTGGGACGGATGATGATTCGATCGACACGTGGTACGGTGGCGTCAGTGTTACCGACAACAACGGGAGTAACCAGTGTGGTTCCACTGTTGTTATAAAACTCGATGTCGTCTGTGCCATCTCCGAGACTGATGAAACTGTATGTTAGACCACTGCCATTTGTATCAGTAAACGTTATAGGATTTCCGCCAGGGGTAAACCTTAATAATACGCCGGTGGGTAGATCATCACTTATTGCCAGGGTGTCAACATCATTCGGTGCACTGCCGCCATTGCTCACATCAATAGTATATTGCTGAATACTGCCAGGAATAGACTTGGGGTTTGATACGTTAACAGGGTCAGACAGTACGGCCGTGGTTTTACTAACATTGAGGAAAGGGCTGGTCTCAAAATCTAGATGCGTAGCATCGTTGTCCGTGCCATTGAGTGGGAACTCATTGACCGGGCAAAATGTATTTGGACTGTTATTGGTTAAGGATAGACGGATGATATCACCGGGGCTGAGTAATATGCGTGATGCAGTGTTGAATATATTAAAGTTGAAGGTATCTATGAAGCCGGTCCCCGTCATCTGAATACTACTGTTACCTAAATTAGTCGTGACTGCGCCCTGAATAATATCCAGTGAAGCCTGTATGGTTTTTAATCCCGTACAGGCGGCCAGACCACTATAGGTAGTTAAGGTAAAAGGCACCGGGCCTTCTGCTATATATGTGGTGGCTGCTATTGATGGTGTAAGGGTATACGTGAGGGTCTGTGCAACATTGATGGGCGCATAATAGGCCGTGGTTGCACGTGTGGTTCTAAGATACAAATTAGGTGGTGTATATGCAATAAATCGCATGTAATACGGTAAGTTGGCTGCCTGTAATTGTGCACAGATGGGTAGCAGCGTACTAATTGCAATGACGCTTATCAATAATAATTTTATGTGATTCATTTTTGTTGTGCAAAAGGTGTTAATTATCTTCACTGAGTATAGATTCAATTTACATATTATTACTTAAGCAATTATTTTCTGTCAATTGCTTGGGTAAAGCAGGCGGTTGGGTAGGGTGAATTGATTTTATGTTAAATAAATCGACAAGTAATTTGATTGTTTATTATATCAACAGCTTACTCGGCATATCTTTTTTTGATTTTATATATTTCCTTTAACTAGTTGATTATGCCTTATTTATTTATAATGAGAGCTGGTTGTCGTTTGGGTTTATAAACCGTTCGTAAGAAATATTAATAGTTTTTACCGCTAGCTTTGACTTTCGATATGAATAAACTTTAATCAAAGTAAGTACATGCTTTATGATTACTTTGGTGAAATCTTGAAATGATTTTATGAATACGCTGTAGCCCGGCGTAGGCTTGCTCTCTCCCTTTTGTGAGCCATTGGAATCGGCATCCCCAATCCGATTCTACTTTTATAGCCTGACCTTTTGGTCGGGCTTTTTTTTGAGATTATTTAGCTGAGCCCTAGCCAGCCGTTAAGTATAAGCACCAGTTCATCCAGACCGGTTTTTTTCAATGCAGAAAACGTCTGTACGCTGGCATTAATATCGGCGTCTTTCAATTGTTTTTGCGTTTGTAGTTTGCTGTTTTGTTGTGCGCCGCGTTTAATCTTGTCTGCTTTGGTTAGTAGCACGTGGGCCGGCAGATTATAATGATTACACCATTCCAACATCTGCCAGTCATAATCATTGAGTGGGTGACGGATATCCATAATTACGACCAGGCCGTTGAGTGCCTTTTGATCGCTTAAATATTGTGTCATCAATTTTTCCCATTCTTTTTTTATCGCTACAGGTACTTTGGCGAATCCGTAACCGGGAAGATCAACCAGACGTCGCTGTTCGTCCAGTTCGAAAAAGTTAACCAGTCGTGTGCGTCCAGGTGTTTTACTGGTACGTGCCAGCCCTTTGTTGTCACATAAGGTATTGAGCGCACTCGACTTCCCGGCATTGGAGCGCCCAGCGAAAGCGACCTCCGTACCTTCGAGCGGGAACTGTTTGGCACTACCGGCACTGATTAGGAAGTGTGCCTGACGGTAGTAGCGGTTATCGGTGTATGGGTGATTAGCTGTTTTGTTCATATGCGCATTTTACATGTGTTTGGTGAGTAGTGGCTGTTTGTGTTTAAGGTGTCGGATAATAATAGGTGGGGCCTAAACATTGAAGGAATGTCGTCAGTGGTGTACAATTTCGCCACTTTTTTGCTCTTTTAGAGCTTAATGTGTTTGGAGTTCAAACAATGAAAAATTTATTGATAGCCGGTGCGATACTTCTTTTTGCAGCTTCTGGTGCTACAGTTGCAGGTGATGCAGCTGCTGGCAAAGGTAAATCAGCAGCCTGTGGTGGTTGCCATGGCTTTGATGGCAATAGCCCGATTTCTTTATATCCAAAGCTTGCTGGTCAAAATGAAGCCTACATCGTAAAACAGGTGCAAGACTTCAAAGCGAATACAACACGTCAGAACCCTATTATGTTTGGTATGGTAGCGGCATTAAGTGATGAGGATGCGGCCGATATCGGTGCATATTTTCAGGCGCAATCAATAAGTTCAGCAGCAACGTTTGATGAAACCAAAGCCGTAGCAGGTCGTGCACTGTATAAAGGTGGTGATTTACAGGCGGGTATTCCTGCCTGTCAGGCGTGTCATGGACCAACGGGTGCGGGCACGGCTGGTAT
>JAESSQ010000171.1 GCA_016764035.1 Gammaproteobacteria bacterium | reverse complement strand
GGTTGTTTTCGTTTGATGGCAGGACAAACCCAGCCATTGGAAATTGATGCTAGAGCGCGTTGGTCGATGCAGGAGTTGACGTCGGTTTAACCGTTACTCGTAAGCGGTCGTGCTGTTTTGCTGACGGAATCATTTCGCACTTTTACCGATTTTAACTTCAGACCCCTGTAATAATGATTTGATGTTTCTTTTGTGTCGCCAAAAAACAAGAATGCTCATTACTGTCAAGGCTGTCGTTAGTTCGATAGATTGTGAAAAATACCAAAGAATAAAAGGCGATAAAAAGATAGAGACCAAAGCCGACAACGATGAGATTTTTACTATTTTTGCCATGAATAGCCAGATAGCGAGCGCTATCAACCCAGCTAACCAGTTCATGCCTAATATAACGCCATAAAATGTGGCAACGCCTTTACCGCCATTAAAGCCGTAATAGATAGGAAATATATGGCCTAATAGAGCGAACAGACCTACCAGTGCGATGGTTAACGCATCTGTCTGTAATTGGCTAATGAGTAAAACAGGAATTAAACCTTTTAACATGTCACCTAATAAGGTGATAATAGCCGCCTTTTTACCACCATGACGTAACACATTGGTAGCACCCGGATTGTTAGAGCCGGTGTTGCGAGGGTCTTCGATACCCATTATTTTACAGGTGAAAATAGCGGTGGAAAAGGAGCCTATGAGATAGGCGAGAGCTGCGAATAAGAAGGTAGTGAAATAGTTTTCCATAAATATTATATGTATAAAATAATGTCTACATGGGTATGTAAGCTTACATCAGCTGTTAGTGAAATGCTTTGTAATAATTCTTTAATAAGAAGATGCCAGCATGCGTGATTCGGTAACCTGTATCTTTGTACATGGCTGGGCGATGAACAGTGCCGTATGGGATGCATGCATCGCACAATTGCCTGACTGGATAAATGTGGTGGTAGTCGACTTACCAGGTCACGGCACAATGGCAAACGTAGCGGTAAATACATTGGATGATTACGTGCAAGCGTTAGTGCCACTTACGCATCAGCCAGTTGTCTGGGTGGGTTGGTCTTTGGGTGGGTTGGCGGTGTTGCGTCTTGCCGAATTATATCCGCAACGTGTTGCGTCGGCGATGCTTGTTGCGACCAATCCCTGTTTTGTCAAAAAACAGGGTTGGTCAAGTGCTGTCGAAGCCGATGTGTTTAATCAGTTTGCGGATTATTTATCGGTGAACCAGAAAAAAACCATAAATCGTTTTTTAGCTTTGCAGGTAAAAGGGTCGCCTGACATGAAGCAGTCACTTAAACAGTTACAACAGAGTATTGAGTCGAGAGGGCCGGCGTCGTTACCCGCGTTAATGTCGGGACTTGATATCTTGTTGAACACTGATTTGCGTACCACATTAAAAAACCTGGACTGTTCCTTACATTGGGTATTCGGTGCCAATGATAGTCTTGTGCCAAAAGAATTGGCGGCAATATTACAGCAAGAATATATGCAGAAAGATGTGACGTTACTGAAACAAGCAAGCCATGCACCTTTTATTTCACACAGTGAAAGCTTTATTAATCAATTAATTGCTATTGCATCGCAACAACGTAATAGTGCATTTTAAAAATTTATTTTTTTATGAATCAGCAAACTAAACAAACAGAATTTGAAACCGAGCAGAAAATTGATCAGGCACGTGTGCGCCGAGCATTTGATCGTGCTGCCAAAAATTATGAACAGTTCGCGGTAATGCAAAATGAAGTCTGTAAGCGATTACTGGAAAAACTGGAGATAGTAAAAATCAGTCCTAGGTATATTTTGGATGCAGGTACAGGTACTGGCTCAGCCATACCAGCGTTATTTAAACGTTATAAAAAAGCACAGTTGGTGGCGCTAGATCTGTCAGAAAATATGCTTGAGCAAAGTCGACGTCATGGCAGTTTTTTCCGCGCACCGCATCTGGTCTGTGCGGATATCGAACAGCTTCCTTTTGCTGATAATGTGTTTGATCTGGTTTTTTCTAACTTGAGTATGCAGTGGTGTAACGATTTGAATGCTGTGTTTCTGGAAGCAAAGCGTGTATTAAAACCGGGAGGCCTTTTTGTTTTTACCACCTTTGGCCCGGACACATTAAAAGAATTACGCAGTAGTTGGGCGGCGGCAGATAAAAGCAATCATGTGAACAGGTTTATTGATATGCATGATATTGGTGATGCTTTATTACACGACGGTTTTGCTGAGCCAGTTATGGAAGCTGAAGTATTAACGCTTACCTATGATTCTGCCGATGAGGTGATGAGAGATCTGAAAGCGATTGGTGCGAATGTTAAGTCAGGTCGGTCGGGGACTGGCGTGGTGCGTTCTGGTTTGGGCGGTAAAGCATTATTACAGGCTGTGCGCGATAATTATGAGCAATTCAGACAGGATAATTTGTTGCCCGCCAGCTATGAAATTATCTATGGTCACGCCTGGAAACCGGTCAATGATAAGAGGAAACAAGAAGCGTCAAATCAACAGTTGGTTGATTTCCAACCCTGATTTTTCGATTGCATACATTATAAAATGAACACACAGCGTTTTGCTGTTGAAATAAAAATGCCGGTCTTTTTAGACCGGCATTTTTATATGTAGGAATTAGCAAGCGTGTTCTAAATTACGCTTCGAATGCTACGCGCATTTTATTGAGTGCGTTTTTTTCGATCTGGCGTATGCGTTCGGCAGATACCTGGTATTCTTTGGCCAGTTCATGAAGTGTCGCTTTGTCTTCATTGAGCCAGCGACGCGTGATGATATCCTGACTGCGCGCATCCAGCGTTTGTAACGAATCACTCATCAAGCTAAGTTTCTGCGAGCGATAATCGTCGTGTTCCAGCAAATGGGCAGGGTCTAGACTGCCATCGGTAAGATAAGCCGCTGGTGTAAAGTTATGCTCATCGTCATTATCATTTGTTGGTGGGTCGAAGGTGACATCACTGCCACTTAAACGAGATTCCATCTCGAGAACCGTTTCTGGTTTTACACCCAGCGTTTTAGCAACATCATTAACTTCAGCTTGTGTGAACCAGCCCAGTCTTTTTTTAGAGCTGCGCAGTTTGAAGAATAATTTACGCTGAGGTTTGGTGGTCGCTATTTTTACGATGCGCCAGTTGCGTAAAACAAATTCGTGAATTTCTGATTTAATCCAGTGTACTGCGTAAGATATCAGGCGAACTTCGTGGCTTGCTGAAAAACGTTTAACCGCTTTCATCAGGCCGATATTACCTTCCTGAATCAGGTCGCTAAGGGGCAGGCCATAACCGGTGTATCCGCGAGCAATTTTTATCACGAAGCGTAAGTTGTACATGATTAACTGCTGCGCGGCAGCAAGGTCATTTTGCTGTTCCAGACGTAACGCCAGCTCGCGTTCTTCTTCGCTGGTGAGTACTGGAATGGCATGAATTCGACTTATATAAGCGTCCAGCGTACCGGCACTTAATGGCGTGCTGTGTAGGGCGGGTATTAAAGCGGTTGTCATATTTTCTTCTCTCATGGTGGTATTTTAGCAGTCAAAGAGTCAGAGTGCTAATTATAAGAAAAGTTCTTCGAAATGCCAGTTATTTGCCCGAATACATGTTTATAAACATGACGTTTAATGCGGCTAAAAAACTATTTTTTTGCAGCGGAGTTATTTTAACCTATTGAAAAATAAATGATTGTTGTTAGCTTGGCTCAATTTCTTTAAGATGTTGGCTGACAGCTATCCACGAGCCGATAAGGCCTAATAGGCAGCTAATCATAATTAATAACAGGGTTTTGTCGATGCCTAG
>JAESSQ010000016.1 GCA_016764035.1 Gammaproteobacteria bacterium | reverse complement strand
TAGAAATACTGTTAAACCTTAAAGGTGTTGCGTTAATAATGCACGCTAACGAAGAGCAAACAATCAGTATTAATAAAACAGGTGCAGGTGTTGTAACCGCAGCAGATATCGAAACAGGTCATGACATAGATGTTGTCAACCCTGACCACGTTATTGCAAATGTTAACAGTGATGGCAAGTTAAACATCACGATGAAAGTAATAAAAGGACGTGGTTATCAGCCGTCTAATACACGTAACATCGACGCTGAAACAGCCACCATTGGTACCTTGCAACTTGATGCTTCGTTTAGTCCTATACGACGTGTTTCATATAATGTTGAAAATGCACGTGTAGCGCAAAGTACTGATCTGGATAAATTAATCATTGATTTACAGACCAATGGTACCGTTGATCCTGAAGAAGCTATTCGTACAGCAGCAACAATATTACAAGCGCAGCTTTCATCCTTTGTTAACTTACAAAGCATGGAAGATGTAGAAGACGAAGATGAAGAAGCAGATATCGATCCTATATTATTACGTCCGGTCGATGAGTTAGAACTCACGGTTCGTTCTGCCAATTGTTTGAAAGCAGAAAATATTTATTACATCGGTGATTTGATTCAGCGTACTGAGGTCGAGTTATTAAGAACGCCTAACTTGGGCAAGAAGTCTCTAACAGAGATTAAAGACGTACTTGCTTCACATGGTTTGTCTCTGGGTATTCAGTTAGAAAACTGGCCACCAGCTTCAATTCGTGAAAAAGAAGAAGCAGCACAAGCAGCACTTGCCGTTTAGTTCAAGTTATTTAAACACATTAATTAATACTAGCCAGCTTGTCTGGCTGTTACAAAAGATAAAGGTTATAAATCATGCGTCATAATAAATCTGGCCGCAAATTAAATCGTAACAGTAGTCACCGTAAAGCGATGTTTAGTAATATGGCTAACTCGTTATTCGATCACGAGATCATTAAGACTACATTGCCTAAAGCAAAAGAATTACGTCGTGTTGCCGAGCCAATAATTACATTAGCAAAAACAGATTCTGTGGCTAATCGTCGGTCAGCGTTTGCCAAATTACGTGATAAAGAGATGGTTGGTAAATTATTTAATGAACTAGCTCCTCGTTATAAAGACCGTCCAGGTGGCTATACACGTATCTTAAAATGTGGATTCCGTTCAGGTGATTCTGCACCGATGGCTTATATCGAATTAGTTGATCGTCCAGTTGAGGCTATTGCGGAAGATGCTGAATAGATAGTTAGGCATGCTAGAAAAAAACCAGCATTATGCTGGTTTTTTTTCGTCTGCAATATTTTTGCAAATTAACTGGCTGATATTAAGCTGTTTTTCTTGTTAGTTTGTTTTTATCTAAAACTCGCTGTATGTATTTGCCAGTAAAAGACCCACTTATCTGCGCAACTTCTTCCGGTGTTCCTGTCGCAATAATCTGACCACCTTTGTAACCACCTTCGGGCCCCAGGTCTATTATCCAGTCAGCCATTTTTATAATATCGAGGTTGTGCTCGATAACAATAACGGTATTGCCATGATCGCGAAGGCGTATCAGAACATCGAGCAATTGCTGCACATCGTGAAAGTGTAAACCTGTTGTCGGTTCATCAAGGATGTATGCTGTTTGTCCTGTATCACGCTTAGACAACTCTTCAGATAATTTTATACGCTGAGCCTCACCACCAGAGAGCGTCGTGGCGCGTTGGCCCAAGGTTATGTAACCAAGGCCTACGTCCATAAGCGTTTGAAGCTTACGTTTTAGTACGGGGATAGCGACAAAAAAAACAAGGGCGTCTTCAATAGTCATGGCCAGTACCTGATGGATGTTCTTGCCTTTGTATTTAATCTCCAGGGTCTCGCGATTGTATCGTTTCGATTTGCAAACATCACATTCGACATATACATCGGGTAGAAAGTGCATCTCTACTTTAATAACACCGTCACCCTGACAGGCTTCACATCGACCGCCTTTTACATTAAAACTAAAGCGTCCTGGTTTGTAGCCGCGTGAACGTGATTCCTGCGTAGCAGAAAATAGTTCACGGATAGGGGTAAAAAGTCCTGTGTATGTTGCCGGGTTAGAGCGTGGAGTTCGCCCTATTGGCGATTGGTCGATATCGACAACCTTGTCGAAGTTTTCTACACCTTCAAATGACTGATGCGGCGCAATCGACATGGAGTTATTGTTAATAGATTTAGCGAGTATCGGATACAGCGTATCGTTAATTAAGGTTGATTTTCCAGAGCCTGAGACACCGGTTACACAGGTAAACAGACCGATAGGTATGTCGACATCAACATTTTGTAGATTATTGCCACTGGCACCTTTTATGCTAAATAATTTGCCATTGGGTTTGGTTCGTTGTGCAGGTATTGCAATGCTTTTAACGCCGGCAAGGTATTGTCCTGTCAGAGACTTTTTATTGTCCATGATATCTTGTGGTGTTCCACTAGCGATAATTTCGCCACCATGAATGCCCGCACCTGGGCCGATATCGATGACATGGTCAGCACATAATATGGCGTCTTCATCATGTTCGACCACGATTACCGTGTTGCCGATATCGCGAAGGTGGTTAAGGGTGCGAATGAGTCGATCGTTATCTCGTTGATGCAAACCGATGGATGGTTCGTCGAGAATATACATGACACCGACCAGACCGGCACCGATTTGACTGGCAAGACGAATGCGTTGTGCTTCACCGCCAGACAGTGTGTCTGAGCTACGATCGAGGGTTAGGTATTCGAGGCCAACATTAACCAGAAAATTCAAGCGGGTCGATATTTCTCGATTGATCTTTTTCGCAATCTCACCACGATGCCCGCTCAATTGTAATTCATCAAAAAAGTTGTACGATTGCTCGATGGGCATGGCGGTTAATTCAGCCAGTGTTTTATCACCGATAAACACGTGCCGTGCGGCCTCATTTAAGCGTGTGCCTTTACATGTTGGGCAAGACTGAATAGACATGTATTTTGCCAGCTCTTCCCTGACCAGGCTGGATTCTGTTTCACGGTAACGTCGCTCCATGGTGTGTAACACACCCTCGAATGTATGGCTTCGTTTTTTACCGCGCCGACCCGCATGCCCGGGATAATTGAAGGTGACTTTTTCCTTGCCACTGCCATACATCAGTAATTTTTGTGTTTTAGCCGTGAGCTCTTTAAAAGGAATATCGATATCAAAATCGTAATGTTTAGCGAGAGATTGAATAATGCTGAAATAGTATGCATTACGACGGTCCCAGCCTCGAACTGCTCCTCCAGCAAGGCTTGGTGTTCGCTGATAACACGTTCGGGATC
>JAESSQ010000015.1 GCA_016764035.1 Gammaproteobacteria bacterium | reverse complement strand
GGCACAAGGCTGGTTCAATGCGTACAACCGTTCAGCTAGCCCAGAAGATTTGGCGAAGGCTAAGAACTTCAGAGACACAGCGGAAATGCTAGAAATGCGTTTGGAGAGTCACGCATCAAACGCTGGTAAGGATGCGCTGATTCCTGCATTGCGTGATGCCCGTAAGCAGATCGCCAAAACCTACACAGTAGATGGAATCAGTGTTAGTACCCTTAATAAATAACCATAACAAAAAATAAGCTGTAATCGATAGCTGTAATTGACATTTAAAGTCACATAAGTAAAAGATGAAAAAAAAACTTATATCAATAGTGGTTTGCCCATTATGCAAAGGACCCTTACAAAATCATTCTCGTCAAAAAGAGCTGGTCTGTGAAAAAGATGGCCTGGCGTTTCCTGTGCGTAACGGTATCCCTGTGCTGCTTCGCAGTGATGCTCGACAATTAAAGGAGTGAATGCAATTTGAATAACATCCATCAATATTTTGCTACCTGCTCAAAAGGCGTTGAAGATCTGGTGCACAAAGAACTGGAGCAACTTGGTGTCACCCAAACAAAAATACATGTGGGTGGAGTCGCGTTTACGGGTGAGATTGAGCTTGCCTATAAAGCCTGCCTTTGGTCGCGGGTAGCCAGTCGTATCTTATTGCAATTAAAAGCGTTTGAAATAAGCTCTGATGATGACCTTTATCAAGAAATAATAAGTGTCGATTGGTCAGAACACTTCACTGAGAATAATACACTAACCATCGATTGCTTTAGTTCGCATGCAGTGGTGACTAATAGTCATTACGCTACCATGCGAATAAAAGACGCAATTGTCGACCAGTTCACACAGAACACGTCCACTAGACCGTCGATGAACAGAGAAAATCCGGATATAAGATTAAACGTTTATCTTAGTGATAAGGAATGTTTACTGTATCTTGACCTGTCTGGTGATGCTTTGCATAAAAGAGGTTATCGACAGTCTGCAGGTGCTGCACCATTACGTGAAACTCTGGCCGCTTCTATGTTGCACCGCGCTAAATGGCGCGAATATTCTCAACAAGGTCTGCCTTTTTTGACCCGATGTGTGGCAGTGGAACCTTGCTTGTGGAAGCGGCCATGATGGCAGCTGATATTGCGCCAGGCTTATTAAGAAAACAATTTGGCTTTCATCACTGGAAACAATTTGAGCCACAAATATGGGAAGCGATAATCAGTGATGCACAGAGCAGAAGGTTAGAAGGCTTAAAAACACTACCGCTAGTTTCAGGAAGTGATAATAGTGAGCAGGCGGTTGGCATTGCTAGAAGTAATATAAAAGACGCCGGTTTACCATCGACGATAAAAGTTTCACTGCAGGATGCAACAAAAGAATTAGCGCCACATTCGACAGTAGCCGGTTTAATCGTTACCAACCCACCTTACGGAAAACGTATTGGTCAGGTTCAGTTATTGAGGACCTTATACCATCGTTTTGGTGCTCAGTTAAAAATCAATTTTAACGGTTGGACGGCGGTAATCATTACCACCGAACAGGAACTTGCACAAAGTATGGGTATGCGTGCGTTCCGTAAAAATACGTTATTTAACGGTGCGTTAATTTCTGTACTTTATCAATATAAAATAAATTCTCATATTAATCAGTCGCGCCAAACAGGTGATATTTCGAATCAACAGATGCTCGAAAATGACAGCGAAACCTCAGAAAGCGTAGCTATAGAAGTACAAGAAATTGATGGTGCTAAAGCAGCAGAGCATGCAGCGATGTTTAGTAATCGTTTAAAAAAGAATTACCGGCATTTAAAAAAGTGGGCGAGAAAAAACAAGGTTAGCTGTTATCGTGTTTATGATGCGGACATACCACAATATGCAGTGGCTATCGATAAGTACGATGACTGGATTCATGTACAGGAATATCAGGCACCAAAAACAGTTAATAAAAATCGAGCGTTTCAACGGATAAACGATGTGATTGATGTCGTCGCTGACATTCTTGAGACAAGTCAGGAAAAAATTGCTTTAAAAGTCAGGATGAAACAGGAAGGGTCTAAGCAGTATCAAAAACAAGATAAAAAGGACTATAAAATTATTGTACAAGAAGGTGGCTATGATTTTATTATCAATATGTATGACTATATTGATACCGGCCTATTTTTAGATCATCGAAATATGCGGCAACTGATAAAAACACTATCGCATGATCGTAGTTTCCTTAACCTTTTTGCCTATACAGGTAGTGTAACGGTGTATGCAGCAGCAGGTGGTGCAAGAACGACAACAACGGTTGATATGTCAAATACCTATTTAAATTGGGCGCAGGAAAATTTGTACATAAACGGGTTATCTAATGATAACCATCAATTTATACGTGAAGACTGTTTAAAATGGATAGAAAAAGCCATCCATGACAAGCAGAAGTATCAATTAATATTTATTGATCCACCAACATTTTCTAATTCAAAAAAAATGGAAACATCGTTGGATATTAATCGGGATCATGTGGCCTTATTAAGTGGTTGCCTTGCCTTACTGGCGGATGATGGCAAGATAATTTTTTCCACCAATGCAAGAGGTTTTAAACTAGACGGCAGTTTGGCTGAAAATTGTTTTATTAAAGAGATAACAGCATCGACAACAACAGAAGACTTTAGAAGAAAACCATTGCACCGAAGCTGGTGTCTAGCAAAAGAAGAGTCAGCTTTAGAAATGCCTTCAGCTTAAATTAACGTGGAGTCTATGCGCAAACAGCGGTTAACTTTGGTTTTTCAGTTTCTGAAAGCAGGGTATTAATAAACTGATCTTCTAACTCGATACGTGTTGCTAATTCTTCGCCAAGTTTGGCAAGGTACCTGGGCAGTTGTGCGATGGTGTCATCGCTTATTTTTTGTGTATTGTCGTAAATATCATTAAATGCAATAGCTATCTGTGTGGTGCCATTGATACGGGGCATGATTATTTTGGCGAGTTCGGTTATTTCATCACGGCGTTCATTACCTTCTTCGATACGGCGATAAATTTCAAAATGGCCTACGGCCATATAGTCGACCAGTTCCTGACAAAATTCTTCTAGTAAGTCTAATGTTTCGCTGCGATCTGTGTTGGTATCATCAGAATGTTTAGCAAGATTGTAATATTGAGAAAGAACGTTATTTCGGTCTTCGATCAAGTTTATAATTTCTTTATGCGTACGCGAACGTCGTTCATTTGGCGATTCTGACTTCGTATCTGTTGACATTATATTCCCCTTACATTGTAGATGATCTACTGTTTTATTATTATAGTTTTTTATATTATTGTACTAAATGAAAAAAAAGACCCGCAAACAAAAAACGGTAAATTCTTTGTACTAATTAATAGCTTATTTTTAGTCGAATGTAAATCAAAATGGCGCACCGAATACAAGACGATAAACATTAACGTCATTACTAAATCTAACACCAAGCCCAATTTGAGGTTTCTCAAAAAACCAGAAGTCGGGCAGGTTACTAAAGGTAATGCCAATTTCGTTTTCACTATCAACACGTATGGGCTTATTCGTTTGCTCTAGAAACACTAGATTTTTTGGATAATAAAAATTTATATAGTATAGATTGCTGAATATAGCGCCACCTTCATGCGAATAATCACTTGTAACGCGGTAATTTAAACCTGTTTCGATCAATGAGTAGTCAGAGTTAATATTTGTGTTTTTATTGCTTTCACGCGCATATAAAAAACGATTACCTAGAGAAACCATCGCGTCACCAACAGGAATGTTGTAAAAACTTTTTATGCCCATGCCGAATACTGAAATATTCGTCGCATTATTAAAGTCACGTGCAAAACCATAATCAACAAAGGGAGAAATAGTCCAATTTGGTGTTATTGGATACTGATATTCTAATCCTGGTAAAAAAGTCAGCGTAGTAATGTCTTTAATATCTGGTAATTCGTCTGAGTTGATATTGCTAAAATTTATTATGCCGATAGTCAATGGAAGATTGACAATAAGGCCAGCTTCGGTATTCGTTTTTTGCGTAATTATATAGTCGAAGGGTAGTTGTATAACAAAAACGTCCTGTCCAGAGGTACTATAAAAACCTGTGCCCAGGTAACTGGCAAAGGCAAAGTTTGTAGACCCAACAGTGTTATTATTACTTTCAGAAAAACTAGTACTAACAATAAAAAACACAGATGCGCTTATCAATAGCAGTTTGTATCTTGCCTTAAAACATCTCTTTAATAACACAATATATCAGACGTAGCTGTAGTGACTTAATGTGAATATAGTTTAACATAGAGGTTTAAATAATCCGTGAGCCATCGTTTGATGAATAAGCCTTATTCAGAAGCATGTGATCAAAATAAGCACGCGATCCTTGACGTGATATCACCGATATTATCTGTATATACGCATGTTTTTGAAGTGGGTAGTGGTACTGGGCAGCATGCTATCTATTTTGCAGAGATGATGCCGCATCTAACGTGGTATACGAGTGACTGTTCCCCCTATCTGGCGGGGATAAATTTATGGTTGTCTGCGTCTACACTGAATAATGTTATAGCACCTGTCGAATTAAACGTATCTACTTCAGCATGGCCAAAAGACAATGTAGATGCTGTTTTTACGGCAAATTCGATTCATATCATGAATCAGCAAGACGTAAATAATCTTTTTTCTGGCGTTGCTAATTTATTATCACAAAAAGGATGTTTTATAATTTATGGCCCCTTTAATTATAAAGGCGCTTATACCAGTGATAGTAATCAACGTTTTGATCAATGGTTAAAAAATAGAGATTATCAAAGTGGCATCAAAAATTTTGAAGAAATAGAAATACTTGCTAAGAAGAATGGTATGCGCCTTATTAGTGATTATTCCATGCCAGCAAATAATCGTATATTGCACTTTATTAAGCAATAATCTTTACTATTCAAGTCAACTGATTGGCGTTCTATGTCAATCAATTTTACGTTACGTCTTTTATTCTTTTATTTATCAAAATAAAAGGATACGGCCATGATTGAGCTAGAAAATTATAGGATAAAGCGCGCTCTATTTCATAAGCATACATCACATAAAGACCAGGGATTAATGGGCAATGATGATATTCGCTTCTACAGTTCTATTGTTTGTGAAAAAAATAAAGATCACATCCTTAATATTATTGCACCAATTTTTTCTACATTTACCAATATTTTAGAAATAGGCAGTGGCATAGGAAATTTAGGCGTATATTTTGCTAAAAATATGCATAATATACAATGGCATACAAGTGATTATGTAGAATATCTGGACGCTATAAAAGCGCAGGTTTCTAATTCACAATTGCCTAATATCAGTGAACCATTTGCGTTAGACATCGTTAAATATCACTGGCCAAAAATTGCTATTGATGCCGTCTTTACTGCAAACACCTTTCATATGATGAACGATAATATGCTTGCCAACTTTTTTAAAGAAGTAAATAGCGCATTAGATAAATGGGGGAGCCTTGTTGTATACGGGCCTTTTTTACATAGCGAGTCATTCTTCATTAAAAGTGATGAGCAGTTAAATAAATGGCTAAAAAACAGGAATGCGCAATGTGGAATTAAACAGTTTGATGAAGTTGTTACACTGGCAAAGCGAAACGGATTGCAACTTATCATGGATTACGACATGCCAGATAACAATCAAATATTACATTTTATAAAAGTGTAATGTCCTTGGTGAGCTTACCAAGCATGTATATCTTGTGATGGGTTACTAAAGACAAGATGTTTTTGTTTATATGATTTAGTCACTTTTTATAGTGAGCGCTGGCCGATCAAAAGAAATACCATCCCAGCCATATCTAATAAAGGTTCGTATATTGGCGTGATCTGCATTGTCGGGGTGTGCTAAAACATCCAGGCGAAAGTAAGCGCCAAAACAGTTTAATGTTTGTTCTTCCGTTAACTGATGTAATTTGGCAAATGAAAATATCTTACATGAGCCTTCATTATCACCAGCATTATTCACCAACATATTATCGCCAGAACCATTAGTAAATGATGTAGGAATGTAGCTATAGTTTTGGTCGATAATATTAATGACATCTGAGAATTCAATGCTGTCTGGTGTAGAATCAATTTTTTGTAGCAAGCTTTTAAGTGTACTCATAGTCTTCGTCGTATTCTATGGTGATGTTATCTAGTTAAAATAGTGATTATTATTTGTTCTAGAAGTGCTAATCAAGAACTTCTGCAATTATATAGCGTTTCATCGATCACTCAAATATAAAAATAGCATACTGCTGCCAGGCAGGTATCTGCTTATACTACGAATCATGATGATGATCTGCAATACTACTTGTATCGATATAACTGGATTATTTATTCATGTATTGTGATAGAAATTATCGTAATTACAAAGCATAATGTTTGGTTAAATTCTTTTTCATGTTATGTTTACTCCCGAATATGTGTAGTGACATAAAGTGAAATTGATATATACCTATAACGAGTCGTAATAATAAAAATTCAAACTAAACTATCTAGTATCGTTTTTTATACAGGGATTTCAAAATGATAAATAAATCGATGTCTGAAGGAATCAGGCAAGCCGTTAGCGTGGACAAGGACACAGCTTCTGCCGCGGAAGAATTACTTACAGAATTACAGCCGAAAACAGGTGAAACAGTCTTATGCTTTTCAAGTGCGCATCATTCAACAGATGTTCTAGAAGAAGCATTTCAGGGCTTGCCAGCTGACATCAATCTGCTTGCATGTAAAACGGCAGGAGAAATTACCTCTGCTGGTTATATAGATAATAGTCTTACAGGTGTTGTACTACCTTCAAATACGTTCATATCTGAACTCACAATATTCGATAAACTTGATCAATTATCATTGACACAAATATCTTCATTAACAAATAAAGCCTGTACACGTCTTGCTGAAAAAGTTGGACATGAATATATAAGTAATCACTGCTTTGCTATGTTGTTAATTGATGGGCTCTCACAAAAAGAAGAAATGGTCGCTGCAGGAATAAATAATGGATTAAGTGGTATCCCGCTGTTTGGCGGTTCATCTGCTGATGATGTGGACTTTGAAAATGCCTGGATATACTGTCAAAACGAAATGAGAAATAACTCTGCGGCATTATTATTGGTCTATACGAAAAACCCCTTTCAAGTTTTTAAAACGGAACATATCAGTTGTAAAGAAGAGGTTTATGTAACCACGAAAGTCAATGCCAGTGAGCGGCAGGTTTTAGAAGTTGACGGTTATCCTGCGGCTGAGTGGTACGCTAGTATTATTAATACAAAATTGTCAGATATGACCAATGACATCTTTGCAAAAAACCCTGTTACGGTTAAATTGGGTGGTCAGACCTTTGTACGCGCAATCCAGTCAATTGAGGATAATGGAGCCATACGTTTTTATTGTGCCATTGATGAAGGTATCTTATTGTATCTGGGACAGCCAAATGATTTATATCGCAGTATCAATAATGCGATTGAAAAAGTCTCAGAGAATGTAGGCAAGGCCGAATTAATTATAGGTTGTGACTGTATGTTACGTTACCGAGAAGCAAAACAAGACAACCTGATAGAAGACTTGAGTAAATTATTTATTGAAAATAAAGTCATCGGATTTTCAACATTTGGTGAACAGTTTGGCGGAATGCATATAAACCAGACGTTTACAGGAATAGCCATAGGTTCAATATAGGTTTGTTATGTCCCAAGATGAATTATCAATACTAAAAAAAGAAGTCATTCGACTTAAAAAGATAAATCAGTCATTGATAAAAAGAGTAGAAAAATCGAGTAATGCGTCTGCTGATGCTTATTCATTATTTCAATTCACTAGTGCTCTTGAAAAAAATGTTGAAGATAAAACACATTTATATAAACAGGCCAAAGAAGAAGCTGAAAGAGCAAATCGCGCTAAAAGTGAATTTTTAGCCGCAATGAGTCATGAAATCCGCACACCAATGAATGGCGTTATGGGGATGCTTGATTTATTACTTCATACGCCAGTTGATGAACGCCAGCGACATTTAGCACAAACAGCATACACGTCGGCACAGGCATTATTGGCAGTCATCAATGACATATTAGATTTTTCTAAAATCGAATCAGGTAAGTTAGATTTAGTTAATGAAGAGTTTGATCTATACGCATTACTCGAAGATATTATGTTCCTTGTATCTGATAGTGCTCAAAAGAAAGGTCTCGAGTTAATTGCACAATTTCCGACAAATATAAAACATTACTATTTAGGTGATGAAGTACGCTTGCGTCAAATACTGATAAATTTACTAGGTAATGCGATTAAGTTTACAAGTGCTGGTGAAGTCAAACTACAAGTAGACATTTTTGAAGTAAGTAATACGCAAGTTGAACTACGTGTAGCGGTACATGATACGGGTATTGGTATAAGTCATGATAAACAAAAAAGCGTTTTCATGCCTTTTGAGCAGGCGATAGAATCGTTAACCACGCGCAAACACGATGGTACGGGACTAGGTTTGTCGATTACACATGACCTTATACAACTAATGAATGGTGAATTGACTCTGAAAAGTGAGCTCAATGAAGGCTCTACATTTTCATTTACTATTAAACTAGACATCGATAGCCAACTAGAAGATACATTAAAAGTCGAAGAGTTAGACGGAATACGACTACTAATAATTGATAACCATCCTATAAATGGCGAGTTCTTAAAAAATCAGGTTACTCAATGGGGAGTCGTTGCCGATTGTGCAGATACCAAAGAATCGGCTTTATTAAAATTAAAACAGGCAACAATAGATAAACAACCCATTCAACAAATTTTACTGAATTGGCGCATGCCAGAAATGGATGGGCTTGCATTGGCTAAATTAATCAAGCAAGACAACGATATTAAAACAGTTGAGGTGGCCCTGTTTAGTTCTGTAGGTTTTGATCTCGATAAAGAAAAACTTAAGGACAGTGGCGTGTCTTGTTTTTTACATAAGCCCATAAAGCGAAGTGATTTACAGGCCTGTTTAATACAATTATTACGTTCAAATACGAAAGCATTTGATGAAGAAGACGTGCCGACCGATCAGTCTTCAGCAAGCAAAATATGTAATATTTTGCTTGCTGAAGATAACCTTGTTAATCAAGAAGTAGCAATGGGTTATCTGGAATTATATGGTTGTACAGTTGATATGGTTGATAATGGCCAACAAGCTGTAGAGGCTGCGCAGCAACAACAATATGACCTCATACTAATGGATTGTTATATGCCGATTTTAGATGGTTATGGTGCAAGTGAATTAATACGAAAAAATGAGATTCATCACGCTAATACACCAATACCTATCGTAGCTATAACAGCCGATATTTCACGAGGCATTAAAGATAAATGCCTACAAGCAGGAATGAATGACTACCTGTCCAAGCCATTTTCACAACAAGAACTCGAATCAATGCTGGATAAATGGCTAAAAAGTTCAATGCAGAAAAGTAGTGATGACGATGCTGCGAAGCGAGATACAATCCAGGTCGATATGAAAAGAATTGAACAATTAAAACAACTTTCTAAAAATACGTCACGAGATGTTTTAGGTAAAGCCATTGCGCATTATGTGAAAAGTGCGCCCAATCAATTACAGATGATGCAGCAAGCTTTAAAAGAAACTAACTTCCAGGTGATTCGAGAGCAGGCTCATAGCCTTAAATCAGCAAGCGGCATGTTAGGCTTAGTTGATATTGCTAACTTATGTCAGAGCATAGATGACGATGCGAATGGACACACTGATAAGAATTTAGAAACACAAATCAGTCATATAGAACAGCTCTTGCCAAGAGCATTTTCGTTTCTCAAAAAAGTATAATCAAATAACTCGATAAAAATACAGTTTGCGAGTTGTTTGATTTTTACTTTTAGTCATTAGCTTGTTATCTGTCGAGGTGACCGAAATTATTCGTTGTATCCATGTGACTGACCCTACGTTTTCTGCCTAGAAAACGCGTATTCGAACTTACCCATTGACGAACATTTACCCGCATTCATAAAAAAAATTAACCCAAGGGCGGTTTCGTTGTTTGCTGAAAATTTCGGCAATTGAAAAACATTCATAAATTACAGAATTCTATGTAATATTATTTGAATAGTGTTGGTTTAATGTTACTAACAGTTTTACTAAATAATAAAGTCAGTGCAATAAACCTTGCGCTCAAACACCTACATAGCTTTAATATTACGCTACCAATATATGCTATATTAATATCTAATACAGGCTGTTATTAAGGTAATGTTATGGCAAGGAACACATCGGTTACATTGGGTGAGCATTTTGATGAGTTTGTGCTTGAAAAAATCAATGCGGGACGCTTTCAGTCGGTTAGTGAGGTGGTGCGTGCTGGCTTACGAAAACTAGAAGAAGATGAAACCAAGCTACAAATTCTTCGAGATAAACTACAGGCGGGTGAGGATAGCCCTCTCGTTGAAAATTTTAACGGTGAAAATTTCATCAAACAGTTACACAAAAAACACCCTAAATGACAACCCATAAATGACTGCAAGCTACCGTATAAGGTCGCTTGCACAGAATGACCTTGAGTCAATCTGGCTTTATACCTGTGAACAGTGGAGTGTCACTCAGGCTGATAGCTATCTTGAAGCAATTATTCGACGATTTGACTGGTTAGCTGAAAACCCTACGCTGGGTAAATCTCGTGATGATGTCAAACAGAGGTATTATTGTTTCCCCGAAGGAATGCACCTTATTTTCTACATCGTTAAAAAT